>JAHEFC010000020.1:12045-18465 GCA_024640385.1 Sphingobacteriales bacterium | reverse complement strand
TGGCCTCACAGGCGCTGATCAGTAATGTAGTGCCTTCACAAAGCAGGGGCAGCTTCATGAGTTTCAACAGCAGTGTGCAGTCACTCGGGACTGGTTTGGCTTCTTTTGGTGCCGGGGCAGTTGTAACGGCGGATGCTTCGGGTGTGCTTCAGAATTACAGCTGGCTTGGAGTGATCAGTGTGTCAGTGCTGTTCCTTTGCATGCTGCTTGCAAGATATCTTTTTGCAGGTATGGATAGGCGTTAGTAAATCCTTTGGTAGGGGTTTGGGATGGCCCTGACCTGTATGCCCTGGTTATCTTCGAAAAAGGTGATGCTCAGCGTATAGGTATAATCCATAGTACGGTTGTGCAAAACCGCCGGGTACCATCCGGGGATGGACCTCAGCACTCTAACGATCTCTTTGGACAGTTCGGGCTGCAGGGCACCCAGGATATTTGGCTCGCTCATCATTCCCTGTTTATCCACGGTGAATTGGACGGTTGCAACACTGATATCGGCGAGTTTGATCTTTTCGGGATACCTCAGGCTGTCTGAAACATATTTCTCCACGCCGCCATATTTGCCTTTTATGGCCGGAAGCCGGTTGAGGGCGCAGTTCATGCCGAGGGAATTGCCTGATGTGTCGAAGCACTCAAAAGAAGTAAGTAAGCCGTTGGAGTATTTTTCCTGGGTGGCTTTCCGGCCGTTTTCGTGGTTCCATTCCCAGGTGCTGTCCGGGGCCCCGTTCCTGAAAAATCCTTTCCCTTCCATCTGGCCGCTTTCGAAGAACTTGCTGCAAGAGCCGTTAGCCATATCGTTCAGAAAATACACAGAGTCTTTGACCTGTCCTGAGGGATACCAGGTTTGCCAGACATCTGTTTTGAGGTTCCTGTCGTATTTCCCCGCCAAACTGCGTTCACCTTTTTGGTTGTAATAAATGAACCAGCCGTTCTTGACCAAGCAATCCTGGTCCTGGTATTTACCCCGCATGATCACTTTCATGGAGTCGTTGTAGACTATGGCGTTCCAGCCAAACGGGTCTTTGACCGCCACACCGATGAAAACCGCTTCTTTTTTCTTTACCGGCTCCAGGTCAGCGCCGAAATATCTGATGAGGGTGTCTTTTTTCTGGGAAAAGCTGCTGAATGACAGTAAAAGGAGTAAGGTGGCCAATAGGTTACGCATGCAGGAGGTTTACGAACCCTAAACTAATGTTTTGGCTGGGAAAATGGCAAAAAAAAGCCCTCCCGGTTGGGGAGGGCTATATTTGTGTAAGTTGTTGATTATTAAGCAGCTTTTACCACCTTGCTCAGCTTGCTTTTCAGGTTGCTGGCTTTATTCTTATGGATAACGCCTCTTTTTACCAGTTTGTCGATCTTGCTTACCACATCCGGAAAAGCTTCAACAGCATCCTTGCCCTTCAGGGCTTTCAGGTCCCTGATAGCGTTACGTGTAGTTTTACCGTAATAACGGTTGCTGTCCCTGCGTTTGCTGGCCTGACGCACATCTTTTTTCGTTGCCTGGTGATTTGCCATAATTATACTGACTTGAAATTAGGACGGCAAAGGTAGGGGAAAAAATCAAAACTGAAAAGTAAAAAGGAAAAAAACTCGTTTTGGGGAAAATCATCAGGTGAAGGCTAAAGGCTGAAGGCAGATAGCCCGCTACCCGCTACCCGCTACCCGCTACCCGCTACCCGCAACCTGCAACCTGCAACCCGCAACCTGTAACCTGCAACCTGGAACCTGCAACCTGGAACCTGCAACCTGAAATTCTAAAACCTCATGAATTTTGACAAATTGGACTGTTTCTAACGATATTTGCAGGCCATGAAAGATTTTTCATTCATAACCAGTTCTCACCCCTCATTTATTGAGAGCCTTTACCAGGATTTTGTCAGGAATCCTGAAGCTGTGGACCCCGAATTCAGGAAGTTTTTTGAAGGTTTTGACTTTGCCGTTTCTCATGGGATCAAAGCACCTGCCCCTGATGGTGCGGGCTCAGTTGTCAACGGTTCAGCTGCTGCTATTACTGCCGCAGAGCCAACAGCCGCGGCCGGTATGGACCTGGCCAAGGAATTGGGAGCCTATCGCCTGATCCTCGGGTACCGTAACAAGGGTCATCTGATCGCTGATACTAATCCCATCCGTAAGCGAAAAGACAGGGGAGCAAACCTGAACCTTTCTTTCTTCAATCTGGTAGAAGATGACCTGAACAAAGAGTTCTATGCCGGCAACCTGATCGGGCTTGGAAAAACCTCGCTGAAAAATATACTCGACCATCTCAAGCGCTGCTATGCAGGTCACGTGGGGATTGAATTCAAGTATATCTCTGACCAGCAGAAAGTAGATTTCCTAACGCAGGAAATGGAGAAGAAATTTCTTGAACCGATCTCTCTCGATAAAAAGAAAAGGATACTGGAGAAACTGAATGAGGGAGTCATCTTTGAAAAATTCCTTCATACAAAATATGTAGGTCAGAAAAGGTTTTCACTCGAAGGAGGTGAAACTACTATTCCGGCCCTGGACGCCATCATCAATACATCGGCCAGCCTGGGTGTGAAAGAAGTGGTGATCGGGATGGCTCACCGTGGCAGACTGAACGTGTTGGCTAACATCATGGGTAAAACCTACCAGCAGATATTCAGCGAATTTGAAGGAACAGCTATACCGGATCAGACCATGGGCAGCGGTGACGTGAAATACCACATGGGCTATGGATCAGAATTGCAGACTCCCGATAATAAAACCGTGCACCTGAAACTGATGCCCAACCCTTCGCACCTGGAAGCAGTTGACCCAGTTGTAGTTGGTTTCGCAAGGGCAAAGGCAGATGTGATGTATGAAAGTAATTACGACGAGATCCTTCCCATACTGATCCATGGCGATGCTTCCGTGGCCGGCCAGGGTATTGTGTATGAAGTGTTGCAGATGAGCAAACTGGAAGGGTTTTATACTGGAGGCACCATACATTTTGTGATCAACAACCAGATCGGGTTCACTACTGATTTTGACGATGCCCGTTCTTCTGACTACTGCACTTCACTTGCCGCTATGGTCCAGGCCCCCGTGATGCATGTAAATGGCGACGACCCAGAAGCGGTGATCAGGTGTGTTGAAATTGCAACGCGTTACCGCCAGCAATTCAATTCAGATGTATTCATCGATATGGTTTGCTATCGCAGGCATGGTCATAATGAAGGAGACGACCCCAAGTTCACCCAGCCGCATTTATATGAACTGATCGAAAAGCACGCCAATCCAAGGGAAGTGTACACCAATTTCCTGCTGGAGAACGGAGAACCCGATGCAAAAGATCTTGCCAGGGATATGGAGAAAAAATTCTGGGCCGATCTCCAGGAAAGGCTGGATGAAGTAAAGCAGAATCCCCTTCCATATCATTACCAGGCGCCGGAGCTGGCATGGAAAAGCCTGAGGAGGGCTACTGAAGAAGATTTTGAAAAACACTTTGATACGGCCGTAAGTGAACTGACCTTTGATTCAGTTTTTGACAGCCTGATGACCTGGCCCGCGGATTTCAAGCCGCTGCGGAAAGTGGAGAAGCTGCTTCAGGATAAATTAAAGCTTTTTAAAGAAGAGAATAAGGTGGACTGGGCCACGGCCGAACTGTTGGCATATGGCACCCTGCTGCTCGACGGAAAAGATGTGAGGATGAGCGGGCAGGATGTGAAAAGAGGCACGTTCTCACACCGCCATGCTGTTCTGCGCGACGAAAATACTGATGTGGCTTACAGCAGGCTCAGCAATATTCCAGGCGCCAAAGGCCAGTTCAGGATCTATAATTCATTATTGAGTGAATATGGCGTACTGGGTTTCGAGTATGGATACTCGTTAGCAAACCCGAACACGCTGGTATTATGGGAGGCCCAATTCGGTGATTTCAGCAATGGAGCCCAAACCATCATCGACCAGTTCATCGCCAGTGCGGAACAGAAATGGAACAGGATGAATGGCGTGGTCATGCTCTTACCCCATGGCTATGAAGGCCAGGGTCCTGAACACAGCAGTGCGAGGATTGAAAGGTTTCTTCAGCTCTGTGCTGAGCTCAATATGATAGTGGCCAATGTCACCACCGCGGCCAATCTGTTCCACCTGTTGAGAAGGCAGCTGGCATGGCCTTTCAGGAAACCATTGATCAATTTTTCACCTAAGGCAATTCTCAGGCATCCGGGTACATACTCAGTCAAATCAGATTTTACAAAGGGATATTTCAGGGAAGTGATGGACGATGTATCCGCTGTAGATCCCAATGAGGTCAATAAAGTATTGTTCTGTTCAGGTAAGATCTATTATGATCTTGCAGAGTACCGTCAGAAGAACAATGTTAAAGGGGTAGCCATAGTGAGGATGGAACAACTCTATCCATTGCCGGCCAGGCAACTGGAAGAGTTGTACGACAAGTACAGCAAAGCGACCTGGTTCTGGGTGCAGGAAGAGCCATTGAACATGGGCGCAGCTTCCTATCTGCAAATGAATCTGAAAACGATCAATTATGGCATGATCGGCCGGCAGCCGAGTGCAGCTGCTGCAACAGGACATTCGAAGGTTCATGCACAAGAGCAGCAGGAAATTATAGAAACAGCATTTGAAATTTAAAAATTAAAAGTAAAAAGTAGAAAAGGGATTTTTAATTTAAACTTTTTACTTTTTAATTCATCATGAATCATGATAGATATTAAGATACCAACAGTTGGAGAGTCGATCAATGAAGTCACGTTAGTGAAATGGCTGAAAAAAGACGGCGAGTGGGTGGAAAGGGACGAGGTGATCGCTGAACTTGAAAGTGAAAAAGCAACTTTCGAGATCAACGCCGAGAAATCAGGCCTGTTGAAAACCACGGCCGGCGAAGGTGACACACTTAAGATCGGTGATATAGTGGGTCAGATCGATGAAACTGCCCCTGCTCCAGCCAAAGCTCCTGTGGCAGCAGAAAAGCCCGCGGTGAAAGAGGCCGTTGCGGTAGTTGCAGAAAAACCAACAGTTAAAGAAACATTGCCTGCAACTGACGTTAAAGCATCGCCGGTTGCGGCAGCTATACTGGCAGACAAAAAACTTGATGTGAAATCCATCACTCCTTCAGGAACAGGGGGCAGGATTTTGAAGAATGATGTGCTTGATGCCCTTTCAAATCCCGGCCGCAAGCCTGGTGTTGAAGCTTTTTCCCGAAATGAGAAAAGGGAGAAGATGAGTAACTTGCGCAGAACCGTTTCCCGCAGACTGGTGGAAGCCAAGAATTCTACGGCCATGCTCACCACCTTCAATGAAGTGGACATGAGTAGGATCATGGAATTGAGGGCAAAGTATAAAGACAAATTCAAGGAGATCCATGGTGTAGGCCTGGGTTTCATGAGTTTCTTTACAAAAGCCTGCACGTTTGCACTACAGGAGTGGCCCTCAGTGAACGCATATATTGACGGTGAAGAACTGCTCTTTCACGATTATTGTGACATTTCCATCGCAGTATCCGCTCCCAAAGGTCTTGTGGTGCCTGTGATCAGGAACGCGGAAAGTCTTAGCATGGCCGAAATTGAAAAGAAGGTAGTTGAACTGGCGGGTAAGGCCAGGGATAACAAACTTGCCCTGGAGGAAATGCAGGGTGGCACATTTACCATCACCAATGGTGGTGTATTCGGATCCCTGCTAAGTACGCCCATTATCAATATTCCTCAGTCTGCCATCCTGGGCATGCATAAGATCGAGGAAAGACCCATCGCCTTGAACGGCCAGGTTGTTATCAGGCCCATGATGTACCTGGCGCTGAGTTATGACCATCGGATCATTGATGGTCGTGAAAGCGTTGGATTCCTGGTAAGGGTGAAAGAATTGCTTGAAAATCCGGAGCTGCTCCTGTTCGGCAAAGACCCTGTCAAAGCTTTGTTGGAACTATGATTAATGTCATTCTGCAAATAAGAAAAAAGCCAGTTATTTACTAACTGGCTTTTTTAATTTGGGCCATTTTCGGTTAACCGTTAAACGGGTAATTGCTTACGAATTATCAATACCTTTAATAGGATACCAACTTTAAAAAATATTTTATGGCGCAGAAGTTAATTCAACATTTCGAGGCTGAAAAACCTTCGATAGAACAGCGTTTGGAAGCAGGCAAAAAATTGAGATCGAAATGTCGCCGCATTTCCCTTGGGGTATATAAGAAACCAGCCAACAGGAAAGATCCTGTATCTATTCTGGAAGCACAGGCTAAAACCAGGCTGCCTGAGTTGGTGCCTATTCGTCACGCCAGGATGCTCACATCGCCTTTCGCATTTTATCGTGGAAATGCCGGCATCATGTCTGCAGACCTCGCTGCACAATCACATTTGAGCGGCATAGAAGTTCAGGCTTGCGGCGATATGCATTGGGCTAATTTCGGTGTATTCGCATCTGCAGAAAGAAATCTGGTTTTTGGTATCAATGATTTTG
>JAHEFC010000020.1:10977-12035 GCA_024640385.1 Sphingobacteriales bacterium | reverse complement strand
GATTTTGACGAAACACATAGGGGCCCTTGGGAATGGGATCTGCAAAGACTGGTAACCAGTATCGTTTCGGGTGGGCGATTTTTGGGTGCCGACAAGGGATTATGCCAGGATGCCATCAGGTCCTGTGTTCAGACTTACCGCAAGAAACTTCGCCAGTTTGCCTATATGGGCAACATGGAAACCTGGTATTCTACCATAAAAGAAAAAGATATTCTTGATGCACTGGATGCGTCTGCAAGAGAAGGGGCAAAAAAATATTCAGCAAAGCCCGCACACGAACCCATATGCAGGTGTTGGGCAAGATGACTGATCTGGTGGATGAGAAATATCGCCTCAAAGAAAACGCACCATTTATTATTCGTCCTACTGTTGCTCAGGATGGTACCCCTATCCGGGAAGCCCTGGCGACATTTCTTGAATCTTATGTGCCCTCCCTGAACGATGACCGTGCACAATTATTGAAAAGATACCGAATAGTGGACGTGGCCAGGAAAGTAGTAGGGGTAGGAAGCGTTGGTACACGATGCTGGATCGTATTCCTGGTGGGTAACCATGAAGATGACCCGCTGTTCCTTCAGATCAAAGAGGCACAGAAATCGGTGTTATCGCCATATACAAAGAAATCGCCTTATAGTCATCAGGGTCAGCGTGTAATTGCCGGCCAACGTTTGATCCAGGGCGCGCCGGATATATTCCTGGGTTGGGGCAGTGTAGGAGGATTGGATTTCTATGTACGCCAGTTAAGGGATATGAAGGGTGGTATAGAGTTCGATCCTGCAAAAGTCAAGATCCAGAACATGCCTCAATATGCATCACTTTGCGGATGGGCTCTTGCACAAGCACACGCTAAATCAAGTGATGCTGCCATTCTTGCCGGTTATGTGGGTAGTAGCGAGGAATTGGACGATGCTATGGTGAAATTTGCATTTGCTTATGCTGATCAGACCGAGAAGGACTATGCACTATTCGAGAAGGCCATTGGCAGCGGAAGATTGCTGTCTGCCGGGGCTGAGAAAGCGGAAGAATAGCTAGCTTTGAGCCCAATTGCAGAACGGAAG
>JAHEFC010000020.1:6064-10967 GCA_024640385.1 Sphingobacteriales bacterium | reverse complement strand
AAAATTGGTCACCCGATACCAGGGTGACCTTCCTTTTCATCATTTCCTGAAATCATTTTTCCGGGAGCATTCTAAATACGGCTCGAAAGACAGGAAGCAGATATCCAAACTCTGTTATGCCTGGTTCCGTACAGGAGGTGCATGGAAAAACATTGAAGTAAAGGAGAAAATACTTGCCTCCATTTTTCTCTGCCAGGACGAACCTGATGATATTCTTACAGCACTTAAGCCCGAATGGAAAGACCAGTTTGACAAACATCTTTCTGACAAACTTGCGTTCCTTGAGTACGTAGGCTTGCGGTTACCAGTAGACGAAGTTTTTCCTTTATACGATCATATCTCCGGGCTGTTGACCAGCCGCGATGAATTCGTACTGTCTCACCTCATTCAGCCAAGGCTGTTTCTGCGGGTAAGGCCGGGTAAGGAAGGGCTGGTGGAAGCTAAGCTCAGGTCAGCGCACATCCCGTTTAATATATTTGATCATACCATTGAGTTGCCTAACAGTACTGACATTGCGCCAGTGCTGACTGCAGATCTTGAGGTGGTGGTGCAGGACCTCAGTTCACAACGTACTGCTGAATTTGTTTCAAAGGCATTGGAGATTGTTGGTAAGAAAGCAAGGCTCTGGGATTGTTGTGCAGCCAGCGGGGGGAAGTCTATTATGGCATATGATCTTGATCCTTCTATTGATCTTACTGTTTCAGACATAAGGCCTGCCATCCTGCATAATCTTACAGGCAGGTTTGAAAGAGCCGGCATAAAAAAATACCGATCCTTCGTGGCGGATCTTTCGATTGAAAAACAGAGTGGGCAGATGTTTGACCTTGTCATTGCGGATGTACCCTGCAGTGGCTCCGGAACCTGGGGACGAACTCCGGAAGAGCTTTGTTATTTTTCTTCGGTTAAGCTTGAACGTTATATAGATCTGCAGCAGATTATCATTAAGAATATTGAATCCAGTATCAGGCCTGGCGGTGTATTGCTTTATTTTACCTGTTCTGTTTTCAGGGATGAAAATGAAGACATGGTGGAATATATCCTGAAGAACACAAAGCTGGAATTGAGATCCATGCAGTTGACAAGTGGCTGGGAAAGCAGGGCGGATACCATGTTCATGGCCATGTTCACTTCACCAGCCTGACGGTCTCGCTCCATTTGCCATTCATGATCCGTAGATTATAGGCACCTTTTGGCAATTGATCCAGCCCGTGTATTTGAATGCTGGTCACGCGATCCATTTCGGATGTCTGCACGCCATTACGGATCATTCTCCCCGCCATATCTGATAACTGGTAATAGATGTTTCCGCTTTCTTTTGCTTTCAATATTACATTGAGGTCTGAGCGGAAAGGATTTGGAAAGGCCTTTACCCATTCATCTGTAAGCAGTCCCTCATATTTTTTTTCCAGGAGGATCTGGTAGGCCAGTTTCATATTGGGTATGCCATATCCAACGCGATCATCAGGAGTTGAGAATTTTGAAGAACTTCTTCTGACAGCATCTATGATCTGCATATTCGAGAACTCCGGGAATGCCTGCCAGAGACATGCGATGAGGCCGGCGAGGTTGGGGTTAGAAAATGAAGTGCCATCCCCTTGCGCCACAGCGCCATTGGTAGCGATCACAAATGTGCCGGCACCTACAGATGCAACATCTGGCTTGACCTGTCCGTCAGAAGAAGGGCCATAACTTGAGAATCCTGCCACAGTACCATTCACATCTACAGCGCCAACAGCCAGCACACTATCCCCGTCAGCAGGAGCGATGATATATTTCCAACCATCATTTCCTGAATTGCCGGCACTGTTGCAAACGATCATTCCCTTGTGTGCAGCAAGGTCTGCCCCTTTGCTGACCATGGTTGTATTGCCATTCATATCGGCATATGTGTGATTGAAGGCAGGGTCGTCAAACAAGGAATATCCTAATGAAGAACTGATCATATCTGCGCCCAGACTGTCGGCCTGTTCGGCAGCAACTACCCAGTTGTGTTCTTCAACAGGGAACTCGGAAAATTCATCTTCTGTTCTGAACAGGTAGTATGAAGCTTTTGGTGCAGAACCTACAAATTGTCCTGGTATATTAGCTGCCATGATGGAGAAGCAGTAGAGTCCGTGGGCATTGTCTTCATTCACACTGGTCTCGTTGTTCACAAAATCGTATTGGCCCAGGATCTGGTTGTTTTTTCTTAGGCTGTCAAATGCGGAAATGGAAAGATAGTTCCGGTATCCTGCATCCAATACGGCTACTGTGATACCCTGTCCCTGGAATCCTGAGTTATGAAGAAACTCTCCATTATGGATATGGATCTGTCTGTATGAAGATCCATAACTGATCAGGTCGCCTTTGCTCTGACTGGTAATAACAGGTTGTTGAATATTGACCAGTTTTTCATCGGCGAATTTGTCTTCAGCCTGAACAGGGGTAGATACTCTTTCGGCAATGGGTTCTGCTTTTTTTACGAAAGGGAAGCTGCTGATCTTGAGCAAAGCATTGGCATCAGTTGTACGGATCAGCACCTGGTTCAACCAGCGGGAGCTGCTTAAAACAACTACAGCACCTGCTTTTTTGATGCTGTCAAGGTAAGCTGCGGATACCGGCAGGTCAGTGCTGTCAATATCGATCTTGTATTTATTTCGCCTGTTGATGGCTTTGGCGGAAAGAAAACCTGTTGGTTCCGAAATGGAATAAGCCGTCCCTTTCTTGTCAGTTAAACGTATGATATGCCGGGAGTACTGGGCTTCGGCAAGGAAACAGATGAGTAATAGTCCTGAAAGCAAAATGCTTTTCTTCATGGACGTTTTATTTGAAAAACAAGGTTTAGAAATTATGGTTCAGTATGGTGAGTTTTACACCAAAACTGTTGGTCTGGTAATTGCTTGTGGGGGTTACCTGCCATGCTTCATGCAGGAAATCCTTATAGATCAGGCCAACTCCTTTCGCATATACTTCAACAGATTTTTTAATGGTATAGGCAAAATTTTTATTTCCCGGATCTCCGTCCACTTCATCGATCTGGTTCACGGTAATGGTTTCGGGGTATTCTTTGTTATTCACAGTATAAGGCGTTCCCACTGATTCATAAAAATATTCCCAGTTCTCGTAGAAACGGAGGAACTGGTCAACAGTATTGATCTGGTTATTTCCCTGCCAGGTAGTGAACTCCCTGATCGGGTTGACCAGTTTGATGAATCGAAGATTGTTTTCGAGGAATTCCGTTTTCTGCAGGGTGGGAATGACCAAAAAAGTGGCATTGTCGAACCATTGTGTGGTATCGGTCTGACTGCGTATCATCCGCCTGATCCGGTAAGCATCATTGCCCAGGTTATCTTTCGTGATCGCGTCGATCTTATCCTGGACGATATAGGTATGGACTTCTTTTTTCGTATTGAAATTGACATATACCGTTGAGTCCAGCCTGTAGGTGATATACTTGCCAACTGCCAGGGGATAGTAAGAGTCCATATTGGTGGCTGCAGGCGCCCCTTCAGATTTGTCACAGCCATTTAAAGCCATGAGGATCAGCAGGATAAGCAGTATGTTCAGAAGTTTCAGCATGCTGTAAATAAACGTTTTCAGGTTTTTTTTATTGCAGGAGTGAGGATGTGTAGCGGGTTATGGTACCTCCGCCGATCACATCATCCCCTTCATAAAAAACGGCACTTTGCCCGGGCGCCACGCCTTTGGCATCTTCATAAAAATTCACCCTTACCCGGTTGTCCGCCGGATGCAGAGTGGCCAGGCTGCCTTTGTCTTTATACCTGATCTTTACATTGGCTTCCATTCCTTCAGGGATGACTTCGTATTTGATCATATTGATCTTGCCCACATTCATTTCGGACCTGTTCAGGTCAATTTCCTCGCCAAGCACCACGGTATTGGTTTCAGGAATGATCTCAGTAACAAATGCCGGTTTGCCCAGAGCAATATCCAGCCCTTTACGCTGACCCACCGTATAGAAAGGATAGCCTTTGTGTTTTCCCAGAATTTTACCAGTGCGGTCCACAAAATTACCTCCAAGCAATTTTTCTTCCAGTCCATCCACTTTTCTTTTCAGGAATCCGCGATAATCGTTGTCAGGTACGAAGCAGATCTCATAGCTCTCACTTTTTTTAGCCAGTTCGGGGTAACCGAAATCGTGAGCCATCTGTCTGATCTCGGTTTTCCGGTATCCGCCGAGGGGGAGCAGGGTCCGGGATAGGAGGTCTTGTTGAAGCCCCCACAGCACATAGCTCTGGTCTTTCAGCTCGTCCAGGCCCTTGCTGATCACAAAACGCCCGTTTTCCTCCCTGACCTTGGCATAGTGGCCGGTAGCTATAAAGTCGCAATCCATGGCATTGGCCCGCTTCAGGAGGGCGCGCCATTTAATATGTGTATTGCACATCACGCAGGGGTTGGGCGTTCTGCCTGCGAGGTATTCTTCCACAAAATTCTCAATAACGAAATCGCCGAATTCTTCCCTGATGTCGAGGATAAAATGGGGAAACCCGTGGTGAACTGCTGCCGCCCGGGCGTCATTGAACGAGTCAAGATTGCAGCAGCCAGTTTCTTTCTTGCCGCCTCCGGCAGTGGCATAATCCCAGGTTTTCATGGTGATCCCCACCACTTCGTACCCCTGCTGATGCAGCATCAACGCAGTGACGGTACTGTCGATACCTCCGCTCATGGCCACCATTACTTTTCCTTTTGCACTCATCTTGCTCCAGATTAATTGGCAAAATTAGTGAAAAAACCGGTTCTGGGGAAGCGGGGGCAGGTTGCGGGTTAAGGTTACAGGTTACAGGTTGCAGGTTGCAGGTGGCAGGTTACAGGTTGCAGGTTGCAGGTTACAGGTTGCAGGTTGCGGGATAATATATTGCAACCTGCCACCTGCCGCCTGCAACCTGTACCTTGGAGGTACTCC
>JAHEFC010000020.1:0-6054 GCA_024640385.1 Sphingobacteriales bacterium | reverse complement strand
ACAACCGCCAATATTGTGGAAAAAATCGGAATATTCTGGCCTTAATACCGATTGCATCCACTGGGGATTTTACGAAATTGCCAGTCTAAATTCAAGAGTATGATAAAATTACAGGTGATCGGGAATCTTGGTAAAGATGCAATTACCAACAGTGTGAATGGAAAATCAGTGATCAATTTCAACGTTGCACATACGGAAAAATTCCGCGATGCCTCGGGGCAGCAGAAAGACCGCACGATCTGGGTGGAATGCGCTTACTGGACGGACAGAACCGCGGTAGCTCCCTATCTCAAGAAAGGGACACAAGTGTATGTTGAAGGAAATCCTGAGGTAAGGACCTATACCAAGAACGATGGAAGCTTTGGTGCCTCATTGACCATGCGTGTGCTGAACGTTCAGTTGCTGGGAGGTAACAGGTCTGAGCAATCCGGCGGGTATGCTGAACAGTCATCATCATCCTCTGGTTCTGGTATGACGGTGGCAGCTGAAGTTGGACAAGTGGAAGATGATCTTCCGTTCTGATCAAAAAAAATGGTGTTAGTAAGGGTAGAATGAACAAAAGGTGGTCTTTGGATCACCTTTTGTATTTCTGTTCGAAGCTGGTGATGAATGGTTCGATATCTGCCGCGGTCAACGCCCTGTTTTTATTAAAATAATCGATAACGATCAGGAAGCCCGTATCGCCCAGTGATCTTAAAAATCCATTCACCAATCGTAACTGCTCACTTTCCCGGATATTCCCTGTTGAACTGTCCCAGAGTTCGGCTGAACATAAACATCCAAGTGTAGGCGAATAAGGATAATATGGTTTGCCTTTGAAATATTCCGGATCGATGGTGGTGCCATGCGCTATGATCTCGGTTCTGCCGATCTCCCCGGCGCGGAAAGATTCATGGGCGCCCCGGAAATTTCGCCAGGATGCAGGAAGCAGTTCATCATATGCTTTTAAAGGGTCTGTAGTATCAGCATCACTATGGAAAAAATCTTTCCAGTAGTATTCAAAGGGCATGATCATCTGCAGGTTAGGAGTTGGGCCAATGAAATTATTTCCTGAGCTTGCTGTTCCAGTAATAGAATAAATTCCCTGGGGAGTGTTTCCGTTGGTGATAAAATAGGGCATACCGGAAGCGGAACGTGCCAGTTGGCCAAACACCAGCAGCTTGCCCTGCTCATCCCGTTCAAAACTTCCATCCTGTTTCTGTACTACAGCTATTCCAGGGTAGTCGCGGTTCCTGTTCTGGAATGAATAGACAATTTTCTGCATATGCAACTGCTGATGGGCAAACAGATCGTGGATCGAGGGTACCATTTCAGGTTTGCCATAGTTTTCAACATAGAGCCAGAGTGCCTCAAGGATCTTATTGGTACTGTCGGCCCGGTATTGCCTGTCTACAGTCATTCTGATCTCCGGCAGTGTTTTCGGATCGGCCTTCAATACCCATAGCATGATCATGGCCTGCAACTTCGGATGTTTCTCAACACCCATGATCTTTTTCATTGCCGCGAGATAGCTGTCAGGCGCAACGGCATACATGGCTTCAAGAAAAGCCCTCCTGGTTTCCACCTCCAGCGAATCATTGTACGCTGCCAGTGTTTTGTTGAATCCAGTTCTTACCAGGTCGTTAAAAACAATGAACTGGCTGATGGCCCAGAATGCAGACTGGTAGCGATATTCTGTTTCCTTGTTGAGGGGAAGTGCGAAGGACTGTTGAATGGTGTAGTTATATAAATTCTTCCTGAGATTGTCACGTTGTGCCTGCAGAACATAATTGGTCTTTATGGCATCTGCTGAAAATTGGGCATGGACCTTGGAGGTACAAAAAATAAGGAGGATGATGGATAGCAGACGGATCATGAATTTTTCTTAGGGTTCGAAGTTACTAAAAATAAAAAGCGCTGCCCCCCCAGGGGCAGCGCTATGTTGGATAAGATGAAGGGGAAGATCAGTTCTCCCGGAAGATATTTTCAAAAACATGCTTACCTGCTTTCTGTCCCATCTCATCACCGGTATCTATCGAGAAGCGAAATCCAAATCCGGCATATAATCTTGAATCGCCATATTCATTGGCGGCCTGGGAGAAACTCGTAAACAGGCGGGATGTTCCCGGTACAGTTACATCCTGGGTAACCAGGTTCACATAAGTTTTATCTGTTTCAAAGAATAGCCTCATTGCTTCGGCAGCAGCAGATCCCAAAGTAGAATTGGTGTTCGGATATTCAGGTATCGGTGTTGTAGGGGTTTGGGGGGGAGGGCCGATCTTGATATCAGTGACATAGGGAAGCCAGTCTGCCTGCCCGTTGGTCAGCGGATTCCCATCATCCTGCATGGAACGTATAGCCGATTCCGGTCTCCATGTGTAGTAATGATAAACGGCATCGAATGATGTGACAAGGGCATCGAAGATGGCAACGTTCACAAGGGCGAGCAACCTGGCCGACCTCCATGCATCAACTTTTTTATTGAGCAGCGCCTCCCGGGCAAACCTGTTCCAGATATTGGTGGGAGTTTCCTGCCAGAAATTTGCCACCACAGACTGATCTGCTGTTCGGGTAGAACCAACTCTTGCTCCCAAAGATTTTACTTCATTATAGGCATCAGCATATTCCTTTGAACTGAGCGCCGGTGGTGGGCCTGGCCTGAACTGTGCGTTATTGTTCACAGTGAAAGTTTTCATTTTAGTTCCCCAGTATGGAAGTCCTCCTATATGGCTCGGCGGAACTGGCGGAAATTGAGCGATGGTGGGTCTCCAAACACCGGCTGCAGGATTGGAGGGAGGTGCGGCTACATAAACAATTCTTGCATCGGCAAAGCCATCATTAGCGCGTTTAGCCATGATGGCATGGGCGGCTTTCTTGCCCAGTTCAATACCTGCGTCTTTGGCAGCGCCATCAGGAATATTGCCGAGAGCAGAAGCATACCAGCCGTCCCAGTCGTTCCCCGAAATTTGGAGTGGAAGCCCGTTTGTGAAAGGCGGGAATGTTTTAAGATAAGTATCCAGTTGCCTGAATGTCCAGTATGCAGCAGATGTTATAGCTGCGTCAGGATCTGCATACTTATCCCTGGCATCTGTCAATGCATAGGTCTGGTATTTGGGAACGATCGAGTTCAATGCATCGTGAACGGCTACCTGAGCCATCGTAAAATGTCTTGAAAGAACAGGTGGAGGAGAAGTAGTTTTTGATAATACATTGGATATTTTTTCATTCCAGTACAGTACCATGTCATTCTCATTGAACCCGGCATGTGCGGGCCGCATAGAGTTTTGAATGAGTTCATCGGGAGTTTCTGTTTTTTGACAGGAACAGATCCAAGCCAGGGTTATGATCATCAAAGAGACCCTGAAGAGATGTTTTGTATTCATAAACGCTGTTTTATCAGGTAAGAAATAGAATCATTCCAAAACTAGTAACGGGATCGGCCCGGATTGGGTAATGTCGACCAGCGTTGTTTTATCGCAGACGGAAGCATGTTTTGTGGTTATGTATGACAGTAGACCTTATTTTTGACGGATGGAGAGAAATTTCAGGATCGAGGCTTTGCAGGAATTCACCCGCCAGGTTTTCCTTAAGATCGGATGCAGTGAAGAGGACGCCAGTATTGCCACCAATGCTTTGCTGTCTGCAGATCTGCGTGGAATTGATTCACATGGCATTGCCCGGCTAAGTGGCTATGTGAGATTATGGGAGGCAGGTCGTATCAACTCCAGTCCAGAGATAACGATCGTTCATGAAACACCGTCAACCGCAACCGTAGATGGCGACAGGGGACTTGGATTAGTGGTGGCACCATTTGCCATGCAAATTGCCATTGAAAAAGCAGCCCGTTGCGGTACAGGCTGGGTAGCAGTTCGAAACAGCAATCATTTTGGCATTGCTGCATACCATGCCATGAAAGCGCTTGAGCACGACATGATAGGTATTTCCATGACCAATGCAAGTGCTTTGGTAGCGCCTACATTTTCTAATGAACGTATGCTGGGTACAAATCCAATTTGTGTTGCGATCCCATCAGGAATTGAGCCTCCATTTATAGCAGATATGGCCACCACTACAGCGGCCAATGGTAAACTTGAAATTTTGCAGCGTAAAGATCTGGAAGCCCCAGTGGGCTGGATACAGGATGAAAAGGGCAATGATACCCGTGATGCGCATGCCCTGAAACATGGCGGGGCATTGCTTCCTTTGGGCAGTGACAGGGAACATGGCAGTCATAAAGGATATGCGCTGGGTGCAATAGTGGATATATTTTCCGCAGTACTCAGCGGGGCCAATTATGGACCCTGGGTACCGCCTTTCCCGGCCTATGTTCCTATGCCGGAAGGGCAGCCAGGTCAGGGCCTTGGTCATTTTTTTGGAGCCATGCGTATTGATGCTTTCAGGCCCGCTGATGAGTTCAAGCAAAACATGGATAAGTGGCTGTCGCGGTTTCGCAGTGCATCAACTATAGAGGAAACTAAGAAAGTGCTGGTGCCCGGAGATCCTGAGCGTGAAATGGAAACTGAAAGAAGACGGCAGGGTATCCCGGTTCTTGCGCCAGTAGTTGAGGACCTGCGTAAACTGGCTGATAAGTTTTCAATCGTATTCCCTTAGGTTGATTCAGTCAGCTGTTCATCTGCCGGCTTTTCTTCATATTTTTGCCATCCTCAAAAAAGGTTAAGTATGAAAATAATGAAGTTTGGAGGCACCTCAGTTGGCAAGCCTGAAAGGATGCATGAAGTATCCAGGCTGGTCACTAAAGGAGACGAACCTACCATAGTAGTTTTAAGTGCATTGAGCGGTACTACAAACAGTCTTGTTTCCATTGGTGATTCTATGTCTAAGGGAGATAAGAAACAGGCAAGCCAGTTGATCGCTAAACTTGAGGAGCATTATAAACAGTTCATCCAGCAGCTGCTCAGCGATAAAGAAATGCAGGCTAAAGCAAATGCCATCATCAATGAGCATTTTGAATTCCTGAATATCATACTTAAAATTTCCTTTAACGAGGCGCTGAATAAGGATATCCTGGCCCAGGGCGAACTGATGAGCACGAAGCTTTTCAGCTTGTATCTCGAAGAGCAGAAGATCGATCATGCGCTCATTCCTGCCCTGGAATTCATGAGTATCGACAGCAATGAAGAGCCCCAGATCGGCACTATTAAGGTCAAGCTCAAACAATTGCTGGAACAACATAAGGGTAAGAAACTGTTTGTGACCCAGGGTTATATATGCCGCAATGCCAGGGGAGAAGTGGATAACCTGAAGCGCGGTGGAAGTGATTATTCTGCCTCATTGATCGCAGCCGCCATCAATGCTTCTGTATGCGAGATCTGGACTGATATTGACGGGATGCATAATAACGATCCGCGTGTGGTGGAAAAAACTGTTGCTATTGAACAGCTTAGTTTTGACGAGGCCGCGGAGCTTGCCTATTTCGGTGCAAAGATCCTTCATCCTGCCTCCATTTGGCCTGCCCAGATGTACAAGATACCAGTGAGGCTGCTGAACACCATGCAGCCGCAGGCAAAGGGCACACTGATCACCGAAGAAGCCGGATCCCAGGGCATCAAGGCCGTAGCAGCAAAAGACGGTATCATAGTAGTGAAAGTCAAGAGCAGCCGCATGTTGCTGGCTTATGGTTTTTTAAGGAAGATCTTTGAAGTGTTTGAAAAATACCGCACACCAATAGATATGATCACAACTTCTGAAGTTGCGGTTTCTCTCACTATTGATAACGGTGCCAATCTCGACGAGATCGTTCGTGAACTGGATCCATTCGGAGAAGTTGAAGTGGTGAAAAATCAGACCATTATTGCCATTGTAGGAAACCAGATGGCTACTTCCAAACATGTATTGGCAGATATGTTCAAAGCACTCAGTGAAGTGCCTATCGGGATGGTCAGCTTCGGCGCTACACCGCATAATGTATCAGTGCTTGTGCCTTCAGATCAGAAAACAAAAACTCTTCAGCTGCTTAATGCAGGCCTTTTTGGTTTATAACGCGGAGACACGGAGGGGGAAACACAGAGACACAGAGGGGGACGCAGAGACACAGAGGGAACGCAGCGATACGGA
>JAHEFC010000233.1 GCA_024640385.1 Sphingobacteriales bacterium | reverse complement strand
CAACAGGAAAATCTTCCAGAGGCTTCCTTTCTTTTCTTCTTTTTCAATACCACATTGCTGAACTGGACTTGAGAGATCGATGGTTTCAAGCCTGATACGGTTATTGACCACTACGCCTCCTTCCATTTCCACCTCGAAATCTTTCGACTCTGAAGGATAGAATTCATCTCCCTTCCCATAAGTGTATTGTATGGCGCCCAATAGTGATGATGGAACCTCGCCGGGGATCCTGATCGTGGCCGTCCAGTTTGCATTGCCTTCATAAATTTTGAATGCCTGGTTATCAAATAAGGCACTGTTGACGGTCTTGCTTCCGCCTGACCCTGTCAGCGGGCTGGTTATGGTTATCGATGAATCTTTAAAAATAAGTGCAGCGGAAGGGATACCGGAAATATCCTGCCCCGGGGCATATAATTGCCAGTTGTTGTTGACAGGGGTTGTGAACGTGAGGCGATACTCACCCGCAGATAATCTCTCACTTTTGACGCTCCATGAAAATGCAGTACTGTCCTGTGGATACGCAGCAATGAATAAAAAGGAATAAAGAAAGAATAAAAGTATTCGTTTATACATAATCGTTAGCTGTCGATCATCCGCCCACAGCTACCTTGAAATCCACTTCTGATGGTGGAAGGCATTGTGATTCGTTGCAAACCATGAATTCCACTTTGCCAGCCAGACTGGTTTTCACCTTGCCTTTCAGTTTTACCTGCTGAACAAACTCGACCTTCTTTTCATAATAGTTGACATTGCCTTCCCAGGCGGATTCATATTTCTTGACCATCTTGCCAACTTCTCTGACTTTACCGTTCAGGGTAACAAGCGGGTTTGGAGTGAATTTGAAAGCGGTAGGAACCGGACCCTCAATGCCGGCCGCCTGTGCATACATATGATAATCACCTTTTATATCTGCGGTCAGTTTCACTTCATATACGCCTTCTGAAAGCTTTTTGGCCGTAGAAGTCCAGGTAACCTGTTTAGCGGAACCTGACTGCGCTAAGGCAGCAGCTGAAATTACTGTAAAGAATAAAAGGAAAAGATGTTTCATCCGGGATCTGCTTATTGATACAAAGATTGGATTTAATGCTTACTTATTCTCACAAGGAAATATTAAAAACTCATCTGCCTGCTTGTTTCAAGCCTGAACAGTTGGTTAAAAACTGCCAGTCCGTCTGTATTGCCCAATATGTCAGAAGTTGCCCTTTCCGGGTGGGGCATCATTCCAAATACATTGCCTGCGGCATTCCTGATACCGGCTATACTACGCAGAGAACCATTAGGATTTGAGTCCTCAGTCAATTCACCTTCCTCATTACAGTAACGATAGATCACCTGTCCGTTCTCTTCCAGGGAATCAAGCAGTTGCTCATTTCCGTAGAACCGGCCCTCTCCATGCGCAATCGGGATCTTCAGCGCTTTCCCGTCGTTCCCCCTGATAAACACGTTCTTACAAACAAATTGCTGGTTCGCATTCCTGAGTAGAACTCCGGGTAAAAGACCCGACTCACACAGGATCTGGAACCCGTTGCAGATACCAAGTACTTTCCCCCCTTTGCCGGCGAACGACACCACAGATTGCATCATGGGGCTGAAACGAGCTATGGCTCCGCAACGGAGGTAGTCACCATAGGAAAAACCACCCGGCAGTACAATACAATCGTCCTCACTGAACATGCTGAGATCCTTGTCTTTATGCCAGAGCTGGATCACTTCCAGGTTAAGGTCGTACCTGACCGCATCCATGATATCACGGTCGCAATTGGAGCCGGGGAATACAACTACACCAAATTTCATGATCGGAAATTAAGAGGGACAAAGTTAAGGCTTCTTTGGCAGCCACCTCGCCATCAGGCTGATTTAAGAACGAAATAGTTCAACATCAGGATAAATACAACCATCACGATATGCAATACTCCTGGAACCAATCGTTTCTGGGGATAATAGAAAACATTGGCGTGGAAAGCGGCAAAAGGTACCGCCGAAAGTACCCAGTATTCAAAACTGGCGCTACCATTAATAAATGGTATCAAAAGGGCCGAGAGAAGGTAAACCAGCAATAAACTCCAACCCTTTCTTACCTGGATCAGCATCCGCAGGATATGGTTCTGTATATAAAAACCGGAGATAAGAAAAGGTATCATGAGTAAAAGCAGCCCACCCCAAGCCCAGATCGTTTGCTGAAACTGGGGATAGCTGAACCCGACAGCGGGAATGAATTTACTGGTGGCCCAGTTCCCCCTGAGATAGGTCCAGGCAAAAAGAAAATAATAAGGTATGGTGACCCCCAGAATGCCGATCAGCCATTCCGGCAAACTAACCGGCCTCATGATCACTATCGAAGCAAATAGCAGGATGATAAATCCAATGGCCGGGAAGTAAAAAAATGAACTTATCCCAATGATGATCCCCGTATTGAACAATATCTGTTTGGCTTTGGGATTCTTATGCAGGGCCGTCATATTATTCCAGCCCCAGATCAAAAAACTGTTGATGATGAGGGTGGACGACAGCTGCCACCATTCCGGGAATAATGCGGTGACCAGGATATAACACAATGCCGGGAGATAGTTAGGCCTTGCCACTAATTTATGCCGATGAAAAAAAACATTGAGCATCAGGGCCTGCGTGAATACCAGGATATAGCCCAATACCGGGTAGATAATACCTGAACCATTGCTCATGTTGGCAAGCGACCTTAACAAGGCATGGTACAGAAACCCGTCAGTGGATTGGGCAATGGGAACAGCCGGATGGGCAAAAGATGCATACCTGAGAATAATGCCATAGAAGAACAGTACGATAATGCTGAATGGGTTACTGGTTCTGAATATTCCTGGCACCTGGTTGAATTAAAAGTCAAGTTTTGCAAAACAAATATAGTTCTTATACATGCATGGCAAAACTATTGACCTGGCTCCAACCTGTTTTCCATACCGCGGCATGAACTCATAATTCCTGTCAAGGCTTTTCATTGTCGGGTCTCTTTTCATCTGGCCATCTGGTGTGATCCCCACCGAACTCAACATCAGCTCCCTGCGTTCCAGCGAATTGAAAAGGAATTTCACCTCTGTAGTGGTGTAGAATATCTGGTATGAGAGGAACATATCAGTATTGTCGTCGAACTGGCTTTTTCTTACCACATTGCTCCACTGCAAATTGGCATTCTGATCAAATGACAGAACAACAATATTCTCTGCATAATGCCTGGTGGAATTCACACCATACCTGTTCCATGGATCAGTCCAGCGCCAGTTATTCAGTGAACTGTATGGGGAATAATACTGGTAGTCCATGGGGTTATAATAATTATAACCATAGAGATAGTCCCACCTGTTCCAGCCAGAATTCCTGGAGGTTGTATAATACAATTCTGCAAGTACGGCAAATCCACCATCCCGCTTGGGTATCACGTGTTTAATAAAATAATCGTTGAATGCCTGTTTGATGGGTATGCTTTCCGATTTCGCGTCCAGCCTGAGGGTATCGTTGAATGGAAAACTGCTGTTGGCTGAGATCCTGTTTTGTTGCTTATCCCAGACCAGGTTATAAATACCATCGATATTACCCCGTTTCTGCTTGTAATAGAATGAATTCAATATGAATTTCTTATTGATATTATCCGGCTTGATCTTCACTTCGTCCAGTGTTTTATCTGTCAGCGGAACATTCAGTGTAACGAACTGGTCTTCATTCGGTCGCTTGGCCATCACATCCAGCTTGTTGATATATTCCCTGTTGCCTGTGCGTCCGCATCGTCCGAAAACAAAAACACCGTCATTATCCATTACAAATTCGGTAAAGACACCTTCCACATCCTGCACATCAAGGCTAAGTATATCTTTTTCAACCATTTTCATGTCTGAATTCATCCTCATCAGGGTGAATGTGAATTTCTTCTCATTCTTCTTGTTGATCTTGAAAACCATGATCTGCTTCTCATCATCGCTGGCCACAACTGAATAGATCCGGTTGTCGCTATAACCTGGCACCCAGGAAGTGTCAAGATCATAGGGCTCCTGCATTAGCTTACCCTCGCCGTTCAATTTGGCTGCAGTGCAGTACACTACATTTTTTCTCTGGTGCTGGTATACCATCCAGTAATAATCAGGGTAGATGACAAAATCCACATTCAGCACCTTGTCCGGCATAAACTCAAGTTTGATCTTAGTCTTAAGTTTCATTTCATTGTCGTATACAGAAATATCGTTTTTATTCCTGAAGCTCTTGTAGACGTTGATGTTACCACCCACCTTGCCGATGATCTCGAAATTCATCTGGCGATAATCATCTTTTTCCATCTCCGTATAGAAAATCCTCTGGGCAGTTGAGGGAGTTGCCAAAAAAAGCAAAATGAGTACAACCAGCAGGCGTTGTGTGAGATTCATGAATTTCTTCATTAGAGAATTAAATGTACTATATGTGTGCCAAATTCCGCTTAATTAACAGGTTAGCTGCAAAAGGGTTAACTGTTTTTTCAGAATTCTGCCCGGAATTTTGCAATCTGTAACAATAAATTACCTTAGATATGCCATTGGGCTATAATTTTACTGCAAAACTGCTATTTAATACATCAAGGTGGGTAAAAATCTGAACCGGGTAACGGCGGCTGGTCTGTTTGTGGCCCTCGGCATTATATACGGAGACATCGGTACATCTCCCCTCTACGTTTTCAATGCCATTATCAAGGACAATATTGTTACTGAGAACCTGATCATAGGTAGTCTCTCCTGTATTATCTGGACCATCACATTACAGACCACGATCAAATATGTAATACTGATCCTGAGGGCCGATAACCGTGGGGAAGGAGGAACCTTTGCACTGTATGCCCTTGTGCGGCGAAGAAAAAAATGGCTGGTGGTGCCCGCCATGATCGGGGGGGCCTCCCTTTTGGCCGATGGCATAATCACTCCCCCTATCTCCATCACTTCTGCTGTTGAGGGTTTAAAAAATATTCCCGCCCTGCATAATATTGCCACAGATACCATTGTATATATCGTATTGGGCATCCTGCTGGCCTTCTTCTTTCTGCAACAGTTCGGTACAGCTTCGATCGGCAAACTATTTGGTCCCATTATGCTGCTTTGGTTCAGTATGCTGGCGATCCTGGGCATCATCCACCTTAGCGATGACCTTTCCATCGTCAAGTCTTTCAATCCCTACTATGGGATTAACCTGCTGGTCACCTATCCAAATGCCTTATGGCTGCTGGGCGCCATTTTCCTTTGTACCACTGGCGCAGAGGCACTGTATAGTGACCTTGGTCATTGCGGCCGGGGCAATATCAGGATGACCTGGGGATTTGTAAAACTGTCGCTGATTCTGAACTACCTGGGCCAGGGCGCTTACCTGTTAGCGAACCGGAAAGGGATGCATATCACGGAAGAGCTGAGGAACCAGATGAATATCAACGCATTTTTCGACCTGATGCCTGGCTGGTTCGTGATCTTCGGCGTGATAATAGCTACTTCCGCCGCCATCATTGCCAGCCAGGCCATGATCTCTGGTTCGTTTACGCTGATCAGTGAGGCTATGCGCCTGAATCTTTGGCCTAGGCTGAGAATCGTTTATCCTTCGGAAGAAAGGGGCCAGCTGTTCATCCCCTTTGTCAATACCATGATGTTTGCGGGCTGTGTATCGGTGGTGCTTTATTTCCGTGAGTCTTCGCGTATGGAAGCAGCATACGGACTGGCCATCATTATCACCATGATCGCCACCACCATGCTGTTTGCCAACTTTCTGGTGCTGCACCGGATCAAATCTGCTTTCATCTGGTTATTTCTTACCACCTATATCATCATCGAAATTACTTTCCTGAGTGCCCTTTTACAGAAATTCACCCATGGCGGTTATATCACCATGATCGTGGCTTCCCTATTCTTCCTGGTGATGTATGTATGGTATAAATCGAGGAAGATCAAGAACCGTTATGTGGAATTTGTTCGGCTGGATCATTACCTGCCCATGCTGCAGGAACTGAGCAACGATACTACCATCAACAAGTATGCAACGCATCTGATCTATCTGACCAGCGCCAACAACCCCAAAGAGATCGAACATAAGATCATTCACTCCATATTGAACCGTAAACCAAAGCGGGCTGATATCTACTGGTTCGTCCATGTTGACACGCTTGATGATCCCTATACCTGCGAATACGAAGTACAAACCATCATCCCCAATGAAGTGATCCGTATCGAGTTCAAACTCGGTTTCCGGGTGGAACCCAGGATCAACCTGATGTTCCGTAAGGTGGTGGAAGAAATGGTGGCCAATCGCGAGGTAAACATTGTGAGCCGCTACGAATCACTGCAACGTAATAATATTGTAGGCGACTTC
>JAHEFC010000232.1 GCA_024640385.1 Sphingobacteriales bacterium | reverse complement strand
GAAAGAAAGGCCCCTGCCCCAGGCAGATGTGATACTATTAAGCGATATAGGTTATGATGAAGAAGATTAAGGATATCAGGACGATGATAGATGGATATATTCACTCCGGTTCATTGATATTGATCAGCGTTCCTTTCAGGAGGATCTCAGCGAAATTTGTAGCTCTCCTTGATGAATATGTGCTGATGAGGCAGATAAGGAGTGCTATAGAGACAGATATTCTGTTGCTGAAACTGGGGGCTACTGATTTTCTTTGACTACTTCGGAAACTGAGTAGCTGATCTTTTCCCAGAAAGAATATTCCACAATATTTTTTGGCAGGTCGTAGTTCTTGATATAATGCGGTAAATACATGGATAGCATGAATGTCAACAGCACAACATAGGCTGCCTTTTCTTTTTTGGACGATCTTATTCTTTCTTTGAAATCTTTCAAATTGTGGTAACTGAACAGGCAGATGAAAAAGCTCATAAGCAAAAAACTCATCCAGCGGCCATAGTCGATGGCTATTACAGAAATGATAAGGCAGAAAAAAAGCTGAACACCAAGCAGGATCAGCATATCACGGGTGACCATCCCGGCATAGAACAGGTAACCAATGATGGGAATGAAGAAGATCAGGTAAAATATAATGCTGCCATTCACAAAGTGTGCGGTCGCCATTTTCAGGGTTTCAGATTTTGACATGATCATGAATTCCCTGGTGCGGCTCCAGTCGATATGACGGGCAGTGAAGAACTGGTCCAGCAGCTGTAATTGTGTAGCCGAAGGCATCTTAGAAAGCAGGAGGAATGCAATACCACTTAAAAGGGCATAAGCGGCCACCCGTTTAATTCCTGCCTGGTTCACGTATAAGATCCAGGCAATTACTGGCATGGCCAGGAAAATAAAACTCTCATGGATCATGATCATCAGTACGCTCAGTATAACAGCGACGGTCATATTTACCGTATGGTCCCTGTATTTTCTGTAGAGCATGATCATGAAGATGATCACCAGGTAAAAAATGAATTCTTTCCGGTAAATACTTCCGAAATCGAACATCACCATCCGGATCCCGAACGGGGTGCAAAAGAATATAAGCAGGGCATAAATGTTCCTGCAGTTTTTCACTACATAGACCAGGACTGCAGCCATCAGCAGGCTGTAAAAACTGACCACTGCCAATTTCCAGTAAGCTTCTGGCAATGCTGTAAAGAGATTACCCAGCAGTGACCTACGTAAATACCCGCCTTCATAATGCAGTAGGTTTTCTGAAAAGAGATAGTCAGTGAGTTTGCTATGTATAAAGAAAAGCCGGTATAATTTGTAAGCGAAAAGAAACAGGGACAGGACAACAAATGACCTGACCAGGAGTTCGAATCTGTTTTTATGTTCCCGGAATGCGTTTATCATAAGGGAGAGACCCTCAAAGGTGCAAAGAAACTGGCTAAAGCCTTATTTTTATCTAGTCTGCACCGGTATTTTGAATCAAACGAATGTATGGAAACCATAATTGCTTTATTAACGCTTATACTTCTGGAGGTTGTCCTTGGATTGGATAACGTCATCTTCATATCAATTGTTGCTTCAAAACTCCCTGAAGATCAGCAAAAAAAGGCCAGGAGGCTGGGTCTCATCCTGGCCATGCTGATCAGGTTGGGATTACTGGCCGTCATTTCTGTAATTCTTAAACTGCAGGGTTCATTATTTGCCGTTGCCGATGTTGATATTTCGGGCAAAGACCTGATCCTGATCCTTGGCGGCATTTTCCTGATCTATAAAAGCACGGTAGAGATCTATCATAAAATGGAAGGTGAAGAAGGGGATAAGTCAAAGAACATCAAGGCCACTGGATTCAACCAGGTGATTGTACAGATCCTGTTGCTTGATGTGGTGTTCTCGGTTGATTCTATCATCACTGCAGTAGGGATGGTGAAAGAACTCTGGGTAATGTATACCGCTGTGGTAGTTACCGTAGTGATCATGTTATTCGCGGCGGAGCCGATCAGTAAATTCGTGAATAAACATCCTGCTTTCAAGATGCTGGCACTTAGTTTCCTTCTGCTGATCGGGATGTCTCTTATAGCGGAGGGCCTAGACTTCCATATCCCCAAAGGGTATATTTATTTCTCTATGAGTTTTGCTTTATTGGTGGATGTGCTGCAGATAAGAATGAAAAAACCGGCAGCAGCACCTGTTCATACTCACGAACACTATCTGCCTGGTGAAGAGGAAAAAATAAAACAACTGCCCAAATGAGTATAGCACACACCCATAAGACCATTCTCGATACGGTTTCTGCCTATGAGAAACTGTTGACAGAGGTTTCAGATGAATTATTCATCACCACACCGCAGGGAGGAGGATGGTCCTATGCTGAAGTATTCGCCCATATTTTCAATTCCAATATTACCTGCATCCAGGCAATTGATAAATGTATACAGGGTGTTGCTGTTGAATCAGACGAGGGTATGAGTTTAGGCGTGAGGCTGGTATTTTTTTTCGGACGTTTCCCGCCTGGAAAATTCAAAGTGCCCGACAGGATCAAAAGTCAGGTCAGAAAGATCAGTAAACAGGAAGCCCATGAGTTGATCACACTATTCAAAGATCAACTCAGCCAGATCACTCCCCTGGTAGAAAATGCCCGATCAGATCAGAAGATCAAACACCCGAGATTAGGCATGCTTAATGCTGTGAAGTGGTATGAGTTCATTGATATTCATACGAGACACCACAGGAAGCAGTTAATAAGAATAAGTTCCAAATATCAGGTTGCAGGTTACAGGTAACAGGTTGCAGAAAAATGAATGCCGCCTGCAACCTGCCACCTGCAACCTGCAACCTGCTATAGATACTTGCTTCCTTCCCGCACCGAAAGCCCCGCCAGTTTATTTTCTTTAATGAATTTCCTTACCCATACCGGATCGGTCTTACTGTATTCCCTGAGTATCCATCCGATGGCTTTCTGTATAAAGAATTCTTTTGAGCCCGAAAGGTTCTTGATATACTGCGCCAGAAGGGCAGTATCCGTTTTGTCTTTGTATTTCAACTGGAACAATAAACTACTCCTGTTTAGCCAGATATTGGACGAGAGATTCCATCTTTGGGTAATGTCTTTTTTCGATGCCGGGAATTTCAGGAAATAGATGCCGGCTCCATAAGAGTTCAGCGTATCTACAGTATCCCACCAGCTTTTATGGGTAATACAGAATTCGATCAGCTCAATGGTTTGTTCGGTCCAGATCTTCTTATGGTATTCCAGTAATTCCTGCGCAGCATACTGATATTCCCTTTGCGGCAAATGCCATAGTTCTTTCACGAGTTTTTCAAGCATTACAGGATCTTCTATTCTGCTGGACCGGAAATAGTTTTTTGTGATCTCTCTTCTAGCATCTGTTTTTATTCCAAAGAACTCAAACTGATTTCTCATATACGCCTTCTGAAATACAGCATTGGCGGGATCAGCAGCCATCTTGAAGGCTTTGACCAGGGGTTTGATATATGGATGGTCATTTGACAACATACATATTCAGCTGCTTCAGCTGTGAACTGCGGGTGGCAGGATCAATAAATTTCTTGTTGATCTTACTGATGGGGAAGTTGTAGAAAGATTGCATAGGCACCATGCCCAGGCTGTCATCTTCCTGGTATAACAGCAGTAAGGATGGTTTTGGAATGCCCATCGTATCATTCAGGTTATCGATGGTGATCAGCGGCGCGTCAAGGTAGAATTCCAGCGGATAATTATACCTGTTCCTCAACTGGATCACCGGCGTGTTTTTGAATTTTTCATTCGCATATCGCGCAGCGGAAGTTCCGCCCTGGTAGGTGAGCAGTCTTGGATAGAAGAATCCGTTCAGGTAAAGGTTGATCAGTACGGCAACCAGCACGGTGCGCCCGATGATGATCTCTTTATCCGATACCCGGAAGAATTTCGGCAGCAACAGGATCAGGATAAAAACAATACCCATAACAATCACAAGTGCATAATTAGTAATGCCCGGCTTGAAAAAGAAATGCAATCCGGCGGTGGCAAGTATCAATAGTGTAACAAGACTGTACTGAATGATCTGAATATGTTTTAACCTGGCGGCATCATATATATAAGAAGCCGTCAGTATGGCAAAAAATGGGAATACGATATTCAGGTAATGTGGCAACTGGAATTTTGAAAGTGAGAACATCAGGAAGGTCACCAGTCCTGATCCAATACAATACCACTCCACAATTGAAGCATCTTTTCGGTTCCTGATCCTTTTCACTATAGCTATATAAAGCAGAATGGACCAGGGAAGGAAGGCCCAAAGTGTGGTGTGGAGAAAAAATGAAGGATCCCCTTTGCCTTTTATGGGGCCTGTGTTAAAGAAACGCCCGAACTGGCTGTCCCAGAAGAAAAATTTCAGACCTGAAACATGAGTACGGCCGAAAACAATTTTTTCAGGATGCAGGTCGAACTGGTAATATAATGCATAGAGCTCCGGGGTGATAAAGATCAACACCAAAACAGCCGCTATCAGCCATCGTATATTCAGGATCTCCTTCCACTGCTTTGTTGCCATCAGGTGTATACCCAGGGCTGCCATGATCGGGATCAGTGCAAAGATCCCTTTGGTCATCACAGCACATGCCGCTAACAGGGAGCCCAATACCAACTGCAGAAATTTTTTTTCGGACCATGCACGATGGTAATGATAAACGGAGCCAATGATCAGCGTAGTGAGATAAGGCTCCGCCCTTACGTCTGTATTGGACAGTATGATGTGTTGTGCTGTAAGGAGTATGAGTACACTCCAGGATGCGATAGTTTCGTTATAGAATTTTCTTGCAAAAAGCCAGGTGTACCAGGCCCCCAGCATGAGGAACAGGATCGCAGGAAGTTTATAACTCCAATCGTTTATCCCAAATACTTTAAAGAACAACGCAGTTACCCAGAACGGGAAATGGGGTTTATCCAGCCAGTCTGTGCCATTGCCAAACAATTCCAGGTAGTTGTTCTTCAGCACCATGGTTTTTGCTACCGAGGCATAGAGCGTTCCGTCGGGGCCAATGATGGTCATGAATAAACCTGAAAAATTAACGGCGATGGCTAACGTTAGCAGCAGTTGGTATAGCCTGGATGATGCGGGCGTTTGCATGCAGTAAAAATAATGAAATGGCGTCTCTTCTACCAAAGGGAGAATCCCTCTTCGATACCTGCGAAAACGCCGTCAGGCCTTATTTCGATGGGATAGGTTTTTAAATAGTATCCTTCGCCGCTGGTGTTGCGGCCATTTTCTATGTTGAACTTATACCGGTGTAAAGGACAAACTACATTTCCCAGGGGATCTATAAAACCATTGGCCAGGATACCACTGGCATGGGGGCATTTGTAGGCAAATGCGAATATCTGTTGATTGTGCCGGCCAATACAGATGGTCTTTGTTCCGCATTCTGCAATGGCAATATTGTTTTCTGCAAACTGTAACGACGAAGGATCTGCGGCGATCCGGTGCCATTTGATCTTTTTCGACATCAGGAGTAAAAAGCAGTTTTATATGGATACCTGACCTGGTACAGGTCTTTTACCTTACCCAGGATGGTGGCCCTGAGCCCGTCTATATTCTGCCGTTCTGTAGCAGATATGAAAACACAGTTGTTATCCGTTTCGCGATCCCATCTTTCTTTAAGGTCCTGCAGCATTTCTGCTTTCACTGCCGGATCCAGCCATTCATCAAAAGTGTTCTTCTCATACTGGTCCATCTTATTGAACACCATGATCACGGGTTTGTCGTGGCATTTCATTTCCATCAGGGTAGTTCTGACCACATTGATCTGGTCTTCATAATTGGGATGTGAAATGTCCACTACATGAATGAGGATGTCACTTTCTTTCACTTCATCCAATGTGCTTTTGAAACTTTCCACCAGGTGGTGCGGGAGTTTCCGGATGAACCCTACTGTATCACTCAGCAGGAACGGTGTTGTTTCCCAGACTATTTTTCTGGTAGTGGTATCCAGCGTTGCGAATAATTTGTTTTCTGCAAATACTTCTGATTTACTCAGCAGGGTCATGATGGTGGACTTCCCCACATTGGTATAACCAACCAGTGCCACGCGTATGAACTCCCCTCTTTCCTTTCTCTGTGTGTGCGATTGTTTGTCGATCTCTGCGAGTTTCTTCCTAAGCAGACTGATCTTTTCCCGTACAATACGACGGTCAGTTTCGATCTCGGATTCACCAGGGCCCCTGGTACCTATACCACCGCCCAATCTTTCAAGGTGTTTCCACATACCTCTCAATCTTGGTAAGATGTATTGGTACTGTGCAAGTTCAACCTGTGCTTTGGCTTGTGCTGTTTTAGCGCGACGGGCGAATATATCAAGGATCAGGTCAGACCGGTCAATGGTT
>JAHEFC010000231.1 GCA_024640385.1 Sphingobacteriales bacterium | reverse complement strand
GATGGCGCAGCCAAGTCTGCGTCTGGTTCCGTCAAAGGGTTGAACAATGTGGAACTGACTCCTGCACTCACCTACAGCTATTCAGGAACACTGGCAGATGGAACAACGGCATACGGACCAACAGCAACTGCACCGAAAAATGCAGGTACTTACTCAGTAACCGGAACTTTTGCCGGAAACGTGAATTACAATACCGGTACTTCAGCAGCCGTTCCGTTCACCATACTTAAGGCTACACCAGTGATCACAGTGACAGGAAAGACCGTTACATATTCAGGAACACCACAATCCATTACAGGTTCCGTAACGGGTGTTAACAGCGAAACGTTGAGCCTTGCATATAGCTATTCAGGTATTGCACCTACAGTTTATTCAGCAAGCACAACTGCGCCAACAAATGCTGGCAGCTATAATGTGGCCGTAAGCAATGTGGCAAGTGCAAACTATAATACCGTTACCCAAAATGTAACACTGACCATTGACAAGGCGACTCCTGTCATTACAGTCAGTGGAAAAACCGTAACATATAGTGGAACACCACAATCCATTACAGGTTCTGTAACGGGTGTTAACAGCGAAACATTGAGCCTTGCATACAGCTACACAGGTAATGCCCCAACAGTATATGCAGCAAGTTCAACAGCGCCAACAAATGCTGGCAGCTATAATGTGGCCGTTAGCAATGTGGCTAATCCAAACTATAATACCGTTACTCAAAACGTAACACTGACGATCAGCAAGTACACACCGGTGATAACAGCTGCAGATCCGCAAACGTTCACATATAACGGAGATCCGAAGCCAGTTTCTGCATCTATATCAAGTGTGAATAATGAAACATTGACCCTGACTTACAGTTACAGTGGAATTTCGGGGACATCCTATGGTCCGTCAGCAACTGCTCCATCAGCCGGCGGAAACTACAGTGTATTGATCAGTTATACTGCATCGCAGAATTACAATGCGGCGTCAAAAACTGTCACGTTGAGCATAGGTAAATTGACTCCTGTAATAACAATGTCTGCACCTTCCGGCTCATTGGTTTATTCCGGAACTGCAAAAGCTGCTACAGGAACAGTTACAGACGGAAGCGGTAATGCTTTGAGCCCATCCTTGGGGATCAGTTATTCAGGCGTATCACCAACAACATACGGCCCAACCCCAAATGCTCCGATAAACGCAGGCAGTTATAGAGCAACAGGAACTTTTGCAGGAAACGATGGTTATGTCAGCGGATCACAATTTGTTAACTACTCCATAACCAAATTCACCCCAGTGATCAGTGCTGATAACAGAACTGTTCAATATGATGGAACGCCAAAGGCTGTCACAGGCACCATAACCAGCGCTAATAACGAAGTGCTGACAATTGGTTACCTATACAGCGGCATTGCACCTACCGTATATTCATCAACCGCTACACCTCCTACGAATAAGGGCACATATAATGTAGCATTGAGTTATAATGGATCGGTAAATTACAATCCCGCTGTTACCAAAACAGTAACACTGACCATTACCGGAATTCCGATAACGGTCACTGCTGATGACCTTATCACAAACAATGGTGAAACTCCAACGTTCACATCAACGCTAAGCGCATCGGTTCCAGGCACCATCGGTGTTGGCTATAAGCTGAAGTTGAATACTAACGGGGTTCCAGGTGGTAATTTCATTACCAGCTTCAACTCATTGCAGCCCGGTGAATACACGATTTACCCAGAACTTACCGGCACAGGCTCTGGCAACTATTCACCAACTTACATAAATGGGATCTTGTACGTGAATCCATTTGGAAATAACGTAAAAGCTGTTAAGCCTAACTTGGATTGTGTAAGTCCGGCAGGAAGAATGATGTTAGATGGAGTTGAAGTAGATGCTTATTACGCAAACTATTCGTACATAAATTCCAACAGTCTCGAAGTACGCGTCAAACGTGGCCCTGACAACTATATTCAGGAACCTGTTCAGGGCGCGAGAATTTCAGGACTAGTACCTGAGAGGTTTGCTCCTGGCACCGGTAAATTCAGCATCTTATTCGATGGAAGTAAAACCATAACCTGGATCCTGGCCACTTTCGAAAAACGCCAGAAGACCTCATCTGCAAGTTTGGCAAGTTCCACTTCAAATAAATGTGGAAATGGATTCGCACAGGGTGACTATCCGCCGATCAACAGTAAGAAAACATCAATCACAAGTTTGATGCAGACTGAAGTGAGTGATAAGGTTTATCCAAATCCATTCACTACCAGGGTAGTCATTGAAACCGATCTTACCGGAGTTACCGAAAAAGATATCAGGATCTTTGATGTAACCGGCAGGGAATACAGGGCCAATTCCATCAGAATGATCTCCGCTAAAAAAGCTGAGCTTGATCTGAGTCACCTGATCAACGGACAGTACATGATCAGGGTGAATACCAAGAATGGTCAGAAAGTGTTCAGGATAATGCGGAACCAGTAATTGATTAATCGAACAGTTAATAGAATGAGGGAGGAAACTCCCTCATTTTCTTTTTCCGGCCGAAAAATAGTTGTAATTTTTAACCTGAATTACGCCATGAAGCAAGCGAGACACTATATTTTGATCATATTTACTTTTCTCGCCCTAACCTCCTTTGCGCAAGAAAATAAAATCGACAGCCTGAATGCGATCTTACAATCAGATGCACCAGATACTGTAAAAGTCCTAACTCACATTGAAATTGCAAAAGCCCTTAAGAGCAAAGATGCTGAAAAAGCCCTTGAGCACAGTAAGAAAGCATTGGAGGTTGCCAAGGGCCTGGATTATACTCCGGGCATAGCACTGGGATACAAATGGATCGGATTTTACTATTTTGACAGGGGTTCATTCATTGAGGCACAGGAATGGTGGCTGCAGTCTCTAGAAGCATATAAAGCAGCTGGAGATAAAGATGGCGAGGCTAACATGCTGAACAACCTGGGATCGATACATTATAATCTGGGGAATTATGCAAAAGCACTTGAATATTTTCTGCCTTCATATGAACTTTCTGAAAAATATGGTTACAAATTGAGGCTTGCCACTGCAACCAATAACATTGGCCTGATCTACATGTCTAAACCTGGTACTTATCCACAGGCATTGGAATACCTCAGGAAAGCACTGAAACTGGCAGAAGAACTCAATGATGAAGATAATTTAGGCACTTCCCATATCAATATCGGGGACGTGTATATGAATATGAATAAAGATGCTGAGGCGCTTCAGGAATATATCCTGGCCAGGAAAGTACTTAGCAGCACCAGCACTTACCTTCCTTATGTGCAAACCAAGATCGGCATGATTTACCAAAGAAAAGGAGATTATACTGAAGCCCTCAAATGGCTGGATCTTGCATACAAAACAAGTAAAGACCTGAATAGCTTATTCTATATCTCACAAACCTGTCTTGCCCTTGGCGAAAACTACAGATGGGTGGGAGATGAAAAAAAGGCCATTGAATATTTTGAAAAAGCAAAAGAATATGCTTCTTCGAGCAGGGCAGGATTGGAAATGAAAATGGCCTATAAAGGATTGGCTAATCTGTATGCAGATAGGAAAGATTACAAACTGGCGTATTTCAATGAGTCAATTTATTCTAAGATGACGGATTCATTGAATGCATTTCAATCAGATAGCATCCAGTCTAAATTTGAAATGGGCCTTAAAGAAAAAGAGATCACGGTTGCCAATCAACGGAACGCCCTCAAAGACGAAGAGATCAAAAGAACAAAGCTTGTCCGTAATGCATTCCTGGTTGGTTTTGCATTGGTGCTGACTCTTATTGGTGTTCTTTACCGTGATTACAGGAATAAAATAAAAACCAATAAACTGCTTGACCAGCGGAAAGCTGAGATCGAAGCGTTGCTGCTGAATATCCTTCCATTTGAAGTGGCTGAAGAACTTCAAAAAACGGGCAAATCCAATCCACGCTACTATGAAAGTACCACGGTGATGTTCACTGACTTTGTTGGTTTTTCCAGGATCGCAGAAACCCTTAGCCCCCAGCAGATCACTGCCGAACTGAACGAATTCTTCACTGAAATGGATGAGATCATCGACAGATATGGTTTGGAAAAGATCAAAACCATTGGTGACTCTTACATGTGCGCAGGCGGTATTCCCACACCCAACAGCACCCACCCTATTGATGCAGTAAGGGCAGGTCTTGACATCGTAGAATATCTTCGTAAGAAAAATAAAGTGAGGCTTGATGCTGGCTTAGCACAATGGGAGATCCGTATTGGTTTGAACACCGGTTCCTTGGTTGCAGGTGTGGTGGGTAAGAAAAAATACGCTTACGATATCTGGGGCTCTGCAGTGAATATTGCGAGCAGGATGGAGAGCAATGGTTCACCGGGTGTACTGAACATCTCTGCTTCGACATATGAATTGATCAAAGACAAATTCGAATGCGAATACCGCGGTAAGATCTACGCCAAAAACGTGGGCGAGATCGATATGTATTTCGTTAAACGCGAACTCACCAATGGCGAACTCAAAGCACACTCTGAGGAGTCTCGGGTTGTAGAAGAATCTTAATAGCAGGTTGCAGGTTCCAGGTTGCAGGTTGCAGGTTCCAGATTCATTCCCACATTCCTCACATTTATCACATTCCTCACATTTCTTACAAGATTCCTTCATCCGCAAAACTGAAAAACCCTTCATTGCTTACAATGATATGATCCAGTACCAGGATGTCGAAATACTTCGCCGCCTCGCGAATCTTGATGGTCAACTCGCGGTCGGCCAAACTGGGTTTCAAACTGCCCGATGGATGGTTGTGACATAAGATAATACTCACTGCTTTTTCCTCCAGCGCTTTTCTCAGGATCATCCGGGGATCAGCCACAGTACCACTCATTCCTCCCGTACTGATGATCTCAAAATGGTTGATCTTATTCGCCCGGTTGAGGAAGAGTACAGCAAACACCTCATGGTCATAATCGCTGAATAAGGTTTGCAGGTACCTGGCCACTGAATTCGAACCCGACACCACTGGCTTATCAAGGTTTTCTCTCGCCTCCCTCCTCCTGCCTAATTCTAAGGCAGCGAGAATCGTAACCGCTTTCGCCTCCCCTATCCCCTTCACCCGCATGATCTCTTTCATGGACATACGGCCCAGTTCTTTCAGGTTATGCTTGCTCAATTGAATGAGTTCCCGGGCCAGGTCCACCGCCGTTCTGTCCCTGGTTCCATGGTGCAACAGGATGGCCAGCAACTCAGCATCCGACAGTATTTCTACGCCCTTCAATCGTAGTTTTTCCCTCGGCCTATCGTCTTTTGCCCATTGTAAAATCGGGCAATTTTGCTCTTGTCTCTTTTTCATATACGCCATACTTTAGTGCTGTTATCCGGTATATCCTTTAAAAACCAAAATGTCCAATCCATGAAAAGAACCAACCGGCAATTAATTATTGGCTCATTACAGCCATTCCTGTTCTGCGTAGGAATGTATTGCGTGGTGTTGATCTTCTCGATCTTCGTTTGTACCTCGGTGTACAGGGCGATGAACCCGAAGAAATTCAACGTTACAGCCGCAAAATCTACCAATGACATGGCCGCTGCAGGCACCACCGTTATGGTAGCCTCGATCAAATAGACCAACTTAGAACTCATTTTAGAGGGGAAAGTGTTAATACTCTTCCCCTTTCTTTTTTGTCCATAGTGAGGCTAATGGCTATTTTTGCGGCTCATTCACCAGCTTTATGGACACGAACTCACACTTAGCCAAGATCTTCTCAGGCACCGGTTCCCAATACCTTGCCGAAAAGATCTCCCAACGTTTTGGTACTCATATTGGTAAGATCAATATCCAGCGTTTCAGCGACGGGGAATTCCAGCCTGTTTTCCTCGAAAGTATACGAGGGGATTATGTTTTCCTTGTGCAAAGCACATTTTCTCCGTCAGATAATATCATGGAATTATTGATGATGATAGACGCCGCCAGGCGTGCTTCGGCCTATAAAATCATCGCTGTAATACCATATTTCGGATATGCCCGCCAGGATCGCAAGGATAAACCCAGGGTGGCCATAGGCGCCAAATTGGTGGCCAACCTCCTCACGGCCGCCGGGGCGGACAGGGTGATCACAATGGATCTTCACGCCCCCCAGATCCAGGGTTATTTCGATATACCGGTAGACCACCTGGACAGCTCGGCCATTTTTATCCCTTATATCGAGAATCTTAAGCTGGAAAACCTTACCTTTGCGGCCCCTGACGTGGGTTCTGCCAACAGGATCCGGGAGATCGCGAGCTATTTCAATGCTGAAATGGTGATCTGCGATAAGCACCGGAAACGGGCCAATGAGATCGCCAGCATGGTGGTGATCGGTGATGTAACGGACAGGGATGTAGTTCTTATCGATGA
>JAHEFC010000230.1 GCA_024640385.1 Sphingobacteriales bacterium | reverse complement strand
TAACCCGCGCACTGTCTGTAAATATCAATACAGGAATGCAAACCACCAGGATCCCCATCGCCCACCCCAAGAGGAATGCAGGTCCGTTCCATGCAGCCTTTACTGAAAAAAGTGAAAGTATGACCGTGATGATGGGAACCGGACTGATCGCAATCCCCACCGCAAAAGGAATGATCTCAAACAATACTTCAATCATGACTTGTGTATCTCTGAACTGAAGTGGAACTTGATATCCGGATTGTTATTCATCTCTGTATTCAAAAACCACTCACTCTGGGCCAGGTAAACAAGATGCCCGTCTTTATCGGTAACCACATTCGCTGTTTTGAAACGAATGAAATCCTCTAATTTCTTTTTATCGTCGCAGGTGATCCAGCAGGCTTTATAGAATGGCAGTGAATTGAATTGCACTGATGCACCGTATTCCTGCAGCAGCCTGTATTGTATCACCTCAAACTGCAGTTCCCCCACACATCCAATGATCTTCCGGTTACCCGCATACTGGGTAAACAATTGTGCAACTCCCTCATCAGTCAGCTGCACAAGGCCTTTTTCGAGTTGTTTAGTCTTCATCGGATCTTTATTGATCACTTCTTTGAACAGCTCCGGTGAAAATGAAGGCACTCCTGTAAAGTAAAAATCCTCCCCTTCTGTAAGCGTATCCCCGATCTTAAAGTTCCCGGTATCGAACAGGCCCACCACATCACCCGGATAGGCTTCTTCGATCACATCTTTCTCACGGGCCATGAAACTATAAGGATTGCTGAAACGTACATCTCTGTCCAAACGGACATGATGGAAATATTTATTGCGCTCGAATTTGCCGGAACAAACCCTGAGAAACGCGATCCTGTCTCGGTGACGGGGATCAAGGTTGGCATGTATCTTAAAAATAAATCCACTGAACTTGTCTTCATGCACGCTCACTTCCCTGGTACTGGTTTCCATATCGCGTGGCTCCGGGGCGATGCGGATGAATGTATCCAGCAGTTCTTTTACACCGAAATTGTTTATCGCAGAACCAAAGAAAACAGGCGCAGCCTTGCCTTCCAGGTATGGCCCTGAATCAAAATCACCATAAACGCCCTGGATCAGTTCCACATCTTCCCGGAGATGGCCTGCATCTTTCTCGCCAACCAGTTCGGTCAGCAAGGGATCACTCAAGTCTTTCAATGGCACAATGTCTTCATCAGTGGCTTTCTGGTTTGGATTGAACAGTAAAAGACTTTTATCGTAAAGGTTATATACACCCTTGAATTCCTTACCCATATTTATGGGCCAGCTCAGGGGATGTAAATGAATATTCAGTTCTTTCTCTATTTCATCCAGCAGATCGAAAGGAGGTTTACCGTCCCGGTCAAGTTTGTTGATGAAAACGATCACCGGTGTATCACGCATGCGGCAGACTTCCATCAGTTTGCGGGTCTGTTCTTCCACGCCCTTCACACTGTCTACCACCAGGATCACCGAATCCACGGCGGTCAGGGTGCGGTAAGTATCTTCAGCAAAATCTTTGTGGCCGGGAGTATCCAGCAGATTGATCAGTTTGTCTTTGTATTGAAACGACATCACCGAAGTAGCCACACTGATTCCCCTCTGCCTTTCGATCTCCATGAAGTCGGAAGTAGCGTGCTTTTTGATCTTATTGCTTTTAACGGCACCAGCTACCTGGATGGCACCGCCGAAAAGCAGGAATTTCTCCGTGAGTGTGGTTTTACCGGCATCAGGATGCGAAATGATCGCAAAGGTTCTTCTTTTCTGAATTTCACTATCGTACTTCATGCGGCCGCAAAGGTAAAACATTGAAATTTAATGAAGCGACCATTGAAGTTTTAGTGGGCAATTTTGCCGAAATTTGCACCATGATTCCCCTGATAGATAATTTATTGAATGGCACCAAAAAAGGGAATGGCGAGGCCCGGGGAACCAGCGCGTACAAAACCGCCAAGCAGTTCTATTCATTCAGGGTTTCTCTATTTCATAATATCAGCGACAGTTTCATGATCCTGGCTGGGGTGCTGTCGGCTGGTTTCGGCCTGAAAGGCTTCCTTCTTCCCAACAATTTCGTTGACGGAGGCGCAACCGGTATTTCCCTGCTACTGTCAGAAACCACCGGTGTTTCCCTGTCAGTATTGCTGATCCTGGTCAATATCCCCTTTGCCATTCTCGGTTACTCACAGATAGGCCGGAGTTTTGTTATAAAAACCACTTTTGCCATCATCTCGCTGGCGTTAGTTGTTGCATTTCTGCCCTATCCTGTGATCACTTCAGATAAACTGCTGATCTCCGTTTTCGGGGGATTCTTCCTGGGTATGGGCATTGGCCTGGCGGTCAGGGGAGGCGGCGTGCTCGACGGCACCGAGATCCTGGCCATCTATATCAGCAGGAGAACCAGCCTCACCATCGGTGACGTGATTCTCATTCTGAATATTATCATTTTCTCTTTCGCAGCCTATCTGCTGGGGATTGAAATTGCACTCTATGCGATTCTTACTTATCTGTCAGCATCAAAAACAGTTGACTTTATCATTGAGGGTATAGAGGAATTCACCGGCGTGACCATCATTTCGCCCAAATCTGAAGAGATCAGCAATATGGTCATAAAGAAAATGGGAAGAGGGGTAACTCTGTATAAAGGATCTGGAGGGTATGGTAAAGGCGGATTGAAAAAATTCGATCAGGACATCGTTTATACGGTGATCACCAGGCTCGAGATCTCGCGTTTACAAACTGAACTCGACGCCATTGATCCAAATGCATTTATGGTCATGCATTCCATACGGGACACCAAAGGCGGCATGATCAAAAAAAGAGTGATGAAATAGCTTTCCCATCATCCCCCAGAATCACTGAAAAGCTATTTTCTCCGCTCATACAAGAGTCCTCCACACTAGTGCCACACATCTTAAATTTGCAAAGATGAAAAAGGTGCTGGAAATATTGGGAAACAGCCTGCGGTTGGCTTTGCTCGAACTGAAGAATAACAAACTGAGAACCACACTCTCACTGCTTGGCGTAACATTCGGCATCTTCTGTATCATTGGCGTACTGGCTACCGTGAACAGCCTGGAACAGAATATCCAGAAAGATATCGAAGCCCTGGGCAGCAACACCATTTACATTGACAAATGGGATTATTCCGGGGGGCCGGATTATCCCTGGTGGAAATATGTGAACAGGCCGGAACCCACATATAGTGAAATGAAGGTACTCAAGGCAACCACACCCATTATCGATAAGGTTTGTTTTGTTCTTAATACAAGGTCCAATGTTGAAACCGAGACCAGTGTGATCGAAAGGATCAATATTTACGGACCCACTGAAGACTTCAATGTCATACAACCATATGACCTCGCTACCGGAAGGCATTTCGCCGATTCTGAAATGGAACAGGGAATGCCATTCGCATTGATCGGCTTCACCAACGCAGAACAATTATTTGGCCGTGCTGAAAAAGCGATAGGGCAACATATCAAGATCAAAGGTCAGAAGATCACAATCATTGGGGTAATCAAGAAACAGGGCAAGGGAATTATAGGAGGCTGGGAGTTTGACGAGAGTGTGATGATCCCATATGAATATTTCAAACGGATATTCAAGGAAAAATGGTCCAGCCCGGTGATCATGGCACAGAGTTTACCTGGCATCAGCGATGCCGCATTTCGCGATGAACTCAGAGGACAAATGAGAAATGTCCGAAGGCTTGGACCTAAAGATGTTGACGATTTCACCTGCAATTCAGTTCAGGATTTTAGCAAATCAGTAAGTGGCTTTTTCGCTAATGTAAGTCTTGGGGGATGGTTTATTGGTTTACTAAGCCTGATCGTGGGAGCATTCAGTATTGCAAATATCATGTTCGTGACCGTCAGGGAAAGGACCTCGATCATCGGGCTAAAAAAGGCCATAGGGGCTAAGAGACGTACGATCATGGCTGAATTCCTGCTCGAATCATCTTTCATTTGCCTCCTGGGGGGGATATTGGGACTACTGATGGTTTTCGGCCTGACATTTCTGTTGACCCGGATCTTCGAATTTCCGGTATTCATATCGTTTAAGATCCTTTCCATAGCGCTTTCGATTTGTGTTGCCATCGGGATACTGGCCGGCATCATTCCGGCATCCATAGCTGCAAGGTTAGACCCGGTGGTTGCTATAAGGTCCAAATAATATATATTTATGGATGTTCTCGATCGTTTGGACCATCCTTAAGCTGACTATTGAAGAATTCGCACACCATAAGGTGAGAACCTTTCTCTCCCTTTCTGGCATAGCCATAGGCATATTCTGCATCATTTCAGTTCAGGCCACTACTGGCAGCCTGGAGAATACGATCAAAACAGACATGAAGAAAGTGGGTCTGAATACCATTTTCATCCAGAAATTTCCATTTGGCGGTGGCGGTGGCCCCAATAACTGGTGGAAATATGCATCCCGCCCTACTCCCACCATGGATGAGGCAAGATTCATCGAAAAACATTCGGTCTATGCCCGAAACGTTGCTTTTTCCTGTTTTTACCGGTCCAATGTGGAATATGAAAATTCCGTGCTGGAAAATGTAACCTGGTATGGTATTACCGAAGCATTTGATAAAATTCAGGACCTCGAGATCCAGGATGGCCGATATATCAGTCCCATGGAATTCAACCAGGGCGCTCCCGTGGTCATACTTGGCTATGAAAATGCCCTCAAACTTTTTGAAAAACCCGAAAGAGCCGTTGGGAAGACCCTGGAGCTAGGCGGCTACCGGACTAAAGTCATAGGCGTAACCAAGAAAAAAGGACGCAGCCTGATCGGAGGATTTGATTTTGATAATGTGGTGCTGGTGAGTGCTGAATTCTGCAAAAAACTCTCTAATTACCGCAAGCTGGATGCTTTTATCATGGTTCAGTCGTACGATGGCGTGCCAATGGATAATATCATTGGCGAATTGAGGGGGATCATGAGAGCACACCGGAGGCTAAGTCCAAAAGATGACGACAGTTTTTCCCTGAACGACGTTACAGCGGGTTCAGAATCAATGAATACGCTATTTGCCAATATCAATATGGGCGGATGGTTCATCGCCTTCCTTTCCCTCCTGGTTGGCGGCTTCGGAATTGCCAATATTATGTTCGTTTCCGTGAGGGAAAGAACACCCATTATTGGTCTTAAAAAAGCCATTGGGGCAAAAAAATCAACAATTCTTGGAGAATTTTTATTGGAGTCAGCATTTCTTTGTATTATCGGGGGGCTGATAGGCCTGATGCTGGTATTTCCTATGACCTTCATACTCACTAACGTATTGAAATTCAACATCTACCTGTCCTGGGCGAACATCCTTCTTACCGTCATTCTATGTATAACTATCGGCATCCTCGCTGGTATTATTCCCGCGTCGGTTGCTGCAAAAATGGACCCCGTGGAAGCTATCCGGTCAAAATAAATTGACCTAACTCAATAATTAACAGCAGTTTTCGTTTTATATATAAGGAACTAATCTCCTGATTATCAGGATTTGAAACCATAACCAATACCAATACCTATGCTGAAGCTTATCTACGCTGCGATGTTGCTACTTCTGTCCTCTGCAGCTTTCCTCTTTTCAAAAGAGAAAGAAGAATTCAACTGCGCCCGCTCCATTTCAGGTGTGGTTAAAGAACAAAAGGATGAGACTGGCTTTTACCTCTACATCCTGACTGACGACAACAAGGTCTATTACCCTTATATCGAGAAAGAGAATGTGGTGCTGGCATCAGGCGCCAAAGTGCGGGTTTGTTATGACAGTACGGGGGCCACTTCCCATGGTCAGCCACTGATCAAGATAAATCACCTAAGCTTCTTACCTTAGCGGCCATGCCGCTCAATATACTCGCCATCGAAACATCATGCGATGAAACCAGCGCATCTGTTTGTTCCGATGGCGTTATTATTTCCAACATCATAGCCACCCAGCAGATCCACCAGCAATACGGAGGTGTGGTACCGGAACTGGCCAGCAGGGCCCATATGCAAAATATTGTTCCGGTAGTTGACGCAGCCCTTCAGAAAGCCTCACTTGATCCGGATCAATTGAATGCCATCGCATTCACACGTTCACCCGGGTTGATAGGCGCCTTGCTTGTGGGCGCAGGTTTCGCCAAATCAATGGCGCTTTCCCTGGATATACCGCTGATATCCGTGCACCATATGCAGGCCCATGTACTGGCTAATTACATCAATGATCCCAAACCTTCTTTCCCCTTCCTTTGCCTCACCGTAAGCGGGGGCCATACCCAGATCGTATTGTGCAGGTCGCCGCTGGATATGGAGATCATAGGGCAAACAAGGGATGATGCTGCCGGAGAAGCCTACGACAAATCTGCCAAACTGATCGGCCTTCCCTACCCCGGCGGACCGCTGATCGACAAATAC
>JAHEFC010000550.1 GCA_024640385.1 Sphingobacteriales bacterium | reverse complement strand
GAAGCTACGAGGAATAATGAGATCAGGGTTCTCCGTGTTCCTGCTTATTCACCCGAGGCAGTGGCTGAACACGCCGTGGCTTTGATGCTGACCCTCGCACGTAAAACCCATAAAGCCTATAATAGGGTCAGGGAGAACAACTTTTCCCTCGAACGCCTGAATGGTTTTAATATTCATGGAAAAACTGTAGGAGTAATAGGTACCGGCAGGATCGGGATCGCATTCGCCAGGATCTTGAAAGGCTTTGGCGCGAAGCTGATCGCTTATGATGTCTATGAGTCAGATGAAATAAGATCGTTGGGTGTTGAATACAGATCCCTTGACCATGTAATGGGGGACGCTGACATCATTTCATTGCATTGCCCGCTTACGCCGGAAACTAGATATCTGGTCAACAGGGAAACGATAGCCCACATGAAGAAAGGAGTGATGCTGATCAATACAAGCAGGGGTGGATTAATTAATACCCGTGATGTACTGGTAGGGCTCAAGCAGGGCAAGATAGGCTACCTGGGTATTGATGTTTACGAACAGGAAGAAAAGCTTTTCTTCGAAGACCTTTCTGACACTATTGTAGAAGATGATCTAATTGCGAGATTGATGTCTTTCCCGAATGTACTCATAACCTCTCATCAGGGGTTCTTCACCAATGAAGCCCTGGAGCAGATCGCATATACCACCATTTCCAATATTACGGATTTTGAGAACGGCGTGGCCAGCAAGAATGAAGTGCTCTAGTTTCTCGGCCTGTTAACCTCAACAACTATAATTTTCAGCGTTGTTTTCCCGATGTTTTTTGCAGAATGGGTAGTAGCTGGCATGATCACTGCCATATCTTTTTTGAATTCGATATTTTGCTTCGAACCATCCTGGGCAGTAAGTTCAACCGTACCGCCCTCCAGTATATACATGGCAAAATCAGGGTGTGCATGCATGATAGAGGAATCACCAGGTTTATAGATCCCGCTCACCATCCTGATATTCAACGTGTCCGCCAGTTGTTTATAATGATCCGGAGAAATTACGGTTACACTTCTGGATTTGTCAAAGGCAGGAAGATCCCTGACAACAGGAGTTTCTTTAGTCATTGTATCCATCTCAGTTTTTTCACTGGTCTTGGATTCATTGTTGCAGGCGAAGGCAAAAATGGCAAAGGGTGCAAATGCCAGGAGCTTGAAGGAATTATTATTCATATAAAAGATTTCGTTGGTGTGTTTTACGGCATTTCAAAGTATATAATACTTAAGACATTTACAAGCAGACAAAGGTGTATAGGTGCATTTACAAGTTCCTACGGATTGATATGATTTTCACTGCAGGCTTAAAATATTGTCCCTGGTCAGGATAGAGCTGCTGTATTTTTTTTACCACATCCATTCCGGAGATCACTTTCCCGAATGCCGCAAACCCCTGACCGTCTTTATTTCTTTTGCCGCCAAAGTCCAATGACGGCTGATCGTTAATACAAATGAAAAAACTGCAAGTGGCGGTATTGGGAGCTGAACGGGCCATGGAGATCGTTCCATCTTTATGCGCTAGCCCGGTTTGAAAAGTTGTTTCCAATGGAATGGCTGGGAATTGTTTAAGTGAATCCACATCCCCTCCCTGGATCACTTCGATTTTTATGGAGTCTTTCGGTTGGTTGCTCATTGTTACAGCCCGGAAAAATGAGCTGTTGTCATATAATTGAGAATCCACATATTTCAAAAAATTGGCCACGGTTATTGGGGCTTTGTTGGGATATAATTCAACCCTGATGTCTCCAAGCTCTGTTTTGATGATACAGACCGGCATTTCCTGGGCAATCAAAGAAAAGGAGGACATAACTATTATTATCAGGGCTGGTATTAGTCGCTTCATTTTTCTTTGTTATGATTGATCATTTGGAAAATATGTTCTTATCCCATTTACGGAACTCATAATACTTACTTTTCGGTTCCCCGGTCCATCCGTTTATTCCTTTCTTCTTTGGCAGATAGTACCCATGAATATATAAGATCGGAATAATGGAAATGGCAAGAAGAGACATGGAGGCTGTTCTTCCAAAAAGAACAGAGATCCCGCATATTAAGATAATGGTCAGAAGGTATTTGCCAACTCTTCGGACCTTGGGAGTCTGTTCTTCGAAATGGCCCATTACCATGTTGCCCACGGCGTAGATCATACTGACGATTGCTACCTCGAACCATAATGAGTCTGTTGACCACATAATTCTTCGGTTTTAATTTTTCTTGTTGGGATCACATTGATTACTGAAGAAAAATACAGATTTAAAAAACAAAACTCCACCTTTTGGGGCGGAGTTTTACAGTGCTTGTATGAGATAGGCGTTAATTAATTAATCCAGCGGCAATTTTTTCGCATTTTCAGCCAGCCACATGTCAAAAGACTGCAATTCCGGATTTAATTCCCTGGCAGCCTTTATGTCCCGGGCATCAGTAA
>JAHEFC010000549.1 GCA_024640385.1 Sphingobacteriales bacterium | reverse complement strand
CTATATCTTTGCACTCCCAAAAACGAATGGCCCGTTGGTCAAGGGGTTAAGACGCCTCTCTTTCACGGAGGAATCACGAGTTCGATTCTCGTACGGGCTACAGGGAAAAAACCACCAGACGATGTCTGGTGGTTTTTTTAATGTGGGGAATGTGATGAATGTGGGAATGTGGGGGAATGAATGTGGGAATGGAGGAATGCAGTTAATTTGCGTCGATGAAATGACCTGCAACCTGCAACCTGCAACCTGCAACCTGCAACCTGCAACCTGCCATCCCCATCCTCCATCCGCAAACTTTAGTATATTGACTGTCCATTGGATTGCATGACTGAACTGATCGGACATTTCCACCCTTTACTGGTACACCTCCCCATTGGCATACTGATGCTTGCCCTGGTATTCAGCTTGCTTCCTGCATCAACCAGGACCGCCATGGCGCCCGCCTTCAACCTGGCTTTACTGGTTGCGGCTATTTCATCCGTTGCGGCTAGCATTGCAGGATATCTGCTTTCCAACTCTGGCGACTATGACGAAACACTGGCCAGCAATCACCAATGGCTGGGCATCGCTACCTCAATATGCATTATCATCACATGGCTGATAAAAAAATACAAGAGGCCCGCCCTTTGGCTTACAGTGATCGTAATGGCCATCGCCAGCCATATGGGCGGCACACTCACTCACGGTGAAGGCTACCTGCTTTCCTCGTCTGAAAAAACCGGAACCGTTGCCGATACAACAGAATCTTTTCAAGACAGTACGTTCAGGACCATCAGCGACACCACAACAAAAACTGTGGCAGTAACCCAGGTCTTTATGTACCGCGATGAGATCAGTCCCATTCTTAAAAATAAATGTTATAACTGCCACTCCTCTGTTAAGAAGAAAGGCGGGTTGCGACTGGATAGCGAATCCTTTATCAACAAAGGCGGAAAGAACGGCGAAGTGCTTGTCAAAGGAGATCCTGATAACAGCCCCATGTATACTAACCTGCTGTTGCCCCTGGAAGATGACAAGCACATGCCCCCAAAGGGGAAAAAGCAACTCACCAGCGCCGAAATCAGCCTGATCCACCGGTGGATCAAAAAAGGCGCCCCGTTTGGACCGGTAGACCTCACGCCCGGTTCAGCCCTTCAACCGGTAACAACTGTTCCCGCTGAACAGACCGATATCGAGCAGGTTCCCCCGGAACAGACCGACATCAATCCCGTCCCCGCGGTTACTAATGCAGTTCCAGATGAAAAGAAAACGATCCATATCCCCCCCGCAGACGAATCCAGCATCAAATCCCTGCAAGACCAGGGCATTATTGTTGAAAAGATTTCCGACGGCTCTAACCAGCTTTCTGTAAATTTTGTGAACGTGAAAAAGCTGGACGCATCTTTGATACAGGGCCTGGCAAGCATGAAAGACCAGGTTACGGTATTGAAATTCACAGGACAGCCACTGACAGATGAGTTGTTGAAACAAATGAGCCCCATGCAGAACCTGGAACGCCTGCATCTTGAAAAAACAGCAGTCACCGACGCAGGCATGCATGAACTCAAGAAATTCGGTAAACTGGAATCAGTCAATCTCTATGGTACAAAGGTCACCGATACAGGACTTGATGCATTAAGCAGCACTAAAAGCCTGAAGAAATTATATTTATGGAATACAGGAGTTTCTGAACAGGGCATAAAATCATTTAAAGCAAAAAATCCGGATGTGGATATTGACGCGGGTCAACTTTCGCTTAAAAAACCGGACAGCACCAAAAAGAACTGATGAAACTGATCGCCTACCTATTTGGATCCATTACCATCCTGCTCTTAACGGCAGCCATCAGGGATAAAGATCCCATTATGCCTGCAGATGTATTGGCAGAATATAAAAAGATCAACGGCAAACTGGATTATAACATGCATGTGAAACCCATTTTGTCAGACAAATGTTTCGCCTGCCATGGACCCGATAAAGCCAAACAAAAAGCCGGGTTAAGGCTAGACCAGTCAAAGTCGGCCTTTGGCCCCCTCCCCGAAACACCTGGCAAATTTGCCATCACGCCGGGCAACCTGAACAAAAGCGAGGTTTTCCATCGGATCATGTCTGAGGATCCGGAATACCTCATGCCGGTACCCAGCTCCCACCTTACACTCACTGCAAAAGAAAAAGCCATCCTTGCCAAGTGGATAGACCAGGGTGCGGAATATCAGCCGCACTGGGCATTTGTAAAACCGATCAAAAAGGACCCACCACCCCTTGAAGGGATTTACGCTTATACGAACCCGATAGATGGTTTTATCAGGGCAACATTAAAAGAGCAGGGCCTCAAACCGGCACCGCAGGCTTCCAAAGAATTATTATTAAGAAGACTGAGCTTCGATCTGACCGGGCTCCCTCCCACCACTGCAGAGCTCGATGCATTTACAGCAGACAACAGTGCCAATGCATATGAAAAGCA
>JAHEFC010000548.1 GCA_024640385.1 Sphingobacteriales bacterium | reverse complement strand
TCGACAGGATACTGACCGCACATCATGCTGATGATAATGTAGAAACGGCATTGATGAATTTGTTCAAAGGGACGGGCATTGCCGGAATACGCGGCATGCTGCCATTGACAGGCAAACTGGCCAGGCCGCTGCTGTTTGCATCAAGGTTTGAGATAGAAAGATATGCGGCTGAAAACGGCATCGGCTTTGTGGAAGACAGTTCAAATTTAACGGATAAGTATAGCCGAAATTATATCAGGCTGAATCTGATCCCCCTGGTGGAGAAGATCTATCCCGGTGCAGTGGATCATATGAAGGCGAACCTGGCCAGGTTCCGGGAAGCTGAGATCTTATACCGGCAGGCTGTTGCAGAAAAGATCGGTGCACTGGTCATCGTAAAAGGAGAAGAGAAGCATATCCCTGTGGAGAAACTCAGGATCACGGTTCCGTTAAAGACGGTCTTGTTTGAATTGTTCTCGCCTTACGGGTTTTCCACAGCACAACTTGATGATATCATCCGCCTGATGGATGCCGACACCGGCAAATATATCAGCTCGTCCACGCATCGCCTGCTGAAGAACAGGAACTGGTTCATCCTGGCATCAAAAAGAGACACAGAGATGGTATCGGTGCATGTTGTGGAAAGAGACACAGAGAAGATCATTACGCAACATGGTTCATTCTCTTTTTCTGTGGTGAAGAAAGAAAAAGATTTCGTTCCTGCACCTGACCCATTGATCGCTCAACTCGATGCCGGTTCAATCACCTTCCCGTTGACCATCAGGAATTGGAAAGAAGGCGATTATTTCTACCCACTGGGTATGCGAAAGAAGAAGAAGATCGCCCGATTTCTGATCGATAAGAAACTGAGCCGGGGTGAGAAAGAGAAAGTACTGGTAGTCCTTTCCGGTGATAAGATCATCTGGCTGGCTGGCCATCGGATCGACGAAAGAGTGAAAGTTGGACCCGCCTCCAAAGAGATCTTTATCATGAAATTCCAATCCTGATGAATCTTTCTGAGCTTGTGTTTCAACATTTTCGTTTAGGTTAAACGTTTCAGCAAAAAAATGTTTTTGGAAACTCCGAATAAATGATGCCCTTAATTGTTTGGTGTACAAAATTTAAACACCTTTGTCATCGTACTGTGTACAAATTACACATTACAACCTAACGCTAACAACTATTGCTGATGCGCCTTATTACGCTCTTTGTAACGGGAATGCTTATTCAGATCACCCTGAAAGCGCAGTTGCTTTCTACTGTTCCACAATTTATCCGAGAGGGAAGTTCAGGGGTGGAGATCACCGTGGATGCTTCAAAAGGCAACAAGGGCCTGTTCAATTACGGCAACACTTCGGACGTATATGTTCATATCGGATTGATCACAACGGCCAGCTCAGGCGCCAGCGACTGGAAATATTCAAAATTCGTTTGGGCAACAACCAATCCTGCAGCTGCCTGTACTTCCCTGGGCGGCAATAAATGGAAATTCACCATTCCAGGTGACCTGCGCAGTTTTTTTGGGGTCAGCAACAGCTTTGAGAAGATCCTGAAAATTTCGATCCTGTTCAGGAACGGGGCGGGCTCCACCGTGCAGAGAAATGCAGACGGGTCAGACATGTACATCCCGGTTTACGAATCAGGACTACAGGTACGTATAAACGAACCTTTCATGCAGCCAACATATACTCCCATTGCCGAGCCTGTTACCAGGAACATCGGTGACCAGGTGAGCATCAATGCAGTTGCATCATCAGCTGCAAACATGGCAATCAGTTACAACGGTACCGTAATTGCCAGCCAGAATACAGTGACCACGCTCACCACCGTAGGCCAGGTCAACGCAGGGGGACTTCAGACCATTTTTGCCACAGCTACTGATGGTGTTACAACAGTAAAAGATTCGCTGAGGTTTTTTGTTACCGGTCCTGCTCTCGTTGCACCACTGCCAGCCGGGGTTAAAGATGGTATTAACTATGAACCCGGCGACACATCTGTGACCCTGGTATTCTATGCACCCGGAAAGAACAATCTTTTTGTATTGGGGGATTTCAATAACTGGACCCAGGATGGAAAATACCAGATGAATAAAACCCCGGACGGCAACAGGTTCTGGGTGCGGATCTATCCGCTCACACCAGGAACAGAATATGCATACCAATACCTGGTGGACGGATCGCTTAAAGTAGCGGATTATAATTGCGAGAAAATACTGGATCCCAATAACGACAATTTTATTTCACCCGATTCTTATCCTTCCCTTAAGTCATATCCTACCGGCAAAACAACCGGTATTGTAAGCATACTGCAAACCGCTAAACCTGTTTACAACTGGCAGGTCAGTAATTTTTCCAGGCCCGACAAAAGAAATCTTGTTATTTATGAACTCCTGCTCCGTGATTTCCTGGGGCAGCCCAACTGGAACACCCTGAAGGATACGCTTTCCTACATTAAGCGCCTGGGTGTAA
>JAHEFC010000019.1:17216-18693 GCA_024640385.1 Sphingobacteriales bacterium | reverse complement strand
CTGGCAGATATATTCGCTGACGCAGTCGGGGCAATTGTTGGAGCATTTTACTTTTGGCAAAAAAATAAGCCCCTATGGAAATAGGGGCCGCAACCAAAACTAACTGCTTATGAGAAAATTGACTGTTTAATTACTACTTATTAGATGTCAAAACAGGTGCCAGGGTTTACTCAATCTCTGTTAATAGATTGATAAAGGTTCCGGGCTATTCAGATAACGCTAATTCTATGATTTTATTGCCTAAAAGCCGGATCAGCAATACCTTACCTGTTGTGAAAGAACTACACATATAAAACGATGAAGGACTCTGAAAAGTTGCGTGCCATTTCTTAATGTTCTGTGAAGGAAATGATTCCGGATTAGACTATAATTCGGAATCCGCAATCCGGAATTCGGAATTACTTTAACAATCCCTGCACCATATCCATCAACCCTCCCGCGCCGCCTGACTGGGAAGCGCCGCCAGAAACCCTGGCAATGATATCCTGCAGATCCACATCACCGTCTCCATCAAAATCTCCTCCTGCGCCCTGGAACTTGCTAAGCAATCCCTGGAAATCGATGCCCGACGTGCTGCCTCCTGTTAATGATTGCATAACACCGTTGATGTCAATGCTGCTGTCGTTCGGATCTGCCACTTTTCCGGCAAACTGGGAAAGCACCTGGGGGATCAGGCTTTGACCAATTCCTGCCGCCTGTGAAGGATCTACATTAAACTTGTTTGTAAGTGATCCTGTGAATTGAGAAATAATACCCTGCACCATAGGATTATTCAGCAGAGAAGCAATACCACCGCCCGAAGACCCGCCCTGACTGAACATATTCATCACTTGCGATAATCCTCCTCCGGCCAAAGCCTGTTGCAAACCGGCAGTGATCGAGTTTCCCGCTTCTCCCAGCACTTCATTATTATACTCGTTGGGGATTGCAGGATTGTCCACAACAGACTGCTGGCCCTGCTGCTGGATCAGATTCAATAATTGGTCAAGCATACTTTTTTTGTTTATAACATCAAGTTAAAAAACAAAGTTCTGCCTTTACCTGCCCACTCAAGATTTGATACAATGTTAATTCTGCTGTGAAAGTTTTTCTGCGTTCTCTGCAAATTGCAAGGCATCGATCAGTGTGCCGATCTCACCATTCAATACTTCTGCAAGATTGTATAAGGTCATTCCAATTCTATGATCGGTCACGCGACCCTGGGGGAAATTATAGGTTCTGATCTTAGCCGAACGGTCGCCTGAACTGACAAGGCTTTTTCTGTGGCGTGAAATTTCTTCTTCCTGTTTTCTCACCTGTTCTTCATACAATTTGGTACGAAGCATTTGCATAGCCTTCTCCCTGTTGGCAAGTTGCGTACGTTCAGTCTGGCAGGTCACCACCAGCCCTGTTGGAAGATGCGTAAGTATCACTTTTGTTTCCACCTTGTTTACGTTCTGGCCACCGGCACCGCCGCTTCGGGCCGTATCCATTTTCA
>JAHEFC010000019.1:11256-17206 GCA_024640385.1 Sphingobacteriales bacterium | reverse complement strand
CTTCTTCCGCTTCCGGCATTACTGCCACGGTTGCTGCACTGGTATGCACCCTGCCGCTGGCTTCTGTATCAGGTACTCTCTGCACACGATGCACCCCGCTTTCAAATTTCAATGTGCCATATACATCTTCCCCGGTTACTTCTACCTGCACTTCCTTAAATCCACCTACCGTACCCTCACTTTCTGAAAGTATTGCAGTTCTCCATCCTTTCTTCTCACAGTAACGGAGATACATTCTCAGCAGATCGCCCGCAAATAATGAGGCCTCGTCACCACCAGTACCTGCCCTGATCTCTAAAATGGCGTTCTTCTCATCCTGCGGATCTTTGGGGATCAACAGGTTCCTTATCATCTTTTCCATTTCCTCCTTCTTCTCTTCCAGGCCCGTAGTTTCCAGTTTGGCAAGCTCCCTAAGTTCTGCATCATCACCCATCAGGGCCTCCCGGTTGAAATCAATATCGTCCAGCAGGTTTTTGTACTCCTGGTAAGCTTTCACGATCTTTTCCAGGTTTCGGTATTCCTTACTGATCTGCGTGAACTTCCTGTTATCACTGACCACCTCAGGGTTGGTCAAGGCCACACCAAGGTTGTCAAACCTCCCTTTTATCGCTTCCAGTTTATCTATCATACTTTTGCCTGGTATTAAAATGAGCGCAAAGTTACAAAATACAGGCATGGCATACGAGAAAGTTCAGGGCGATCACCTGTTTGACGGAGAAAAACTCTGGGGCAGGGAAAAAGTACTGGTCAGGGATCAACAGGGCCGAAAAATAGATATCATCAATGCAAATGAAGCCGGCGACAACGTAAACTATGTACCCGGACTCATTACGCCGGGTTTTGTCAATGCACATTGCCATATTGAACTCTCCCATTTGAAGAATGTGGTGCCCCGCCATACCGGCCTTGTTCCTTTTCTGCTGCAGGTAGTAAGTAAAAGGGATTTTGGTCCCCGGGTGATCCAGGACCGCATCGCTGATGCCATACAGGAAATGAAAGAAGACGGCATCATCGCAGTGGGAGACATATGCAATACAACGGACAGCCTGGAACAGAAACTCGGTTCCGGGATACACTGGCAGAATTTTGTGGAAGTGCTGAGCATAACGGAAGCGAGGGCTCCTGAAATGATCGGGCATTACAGTTCCATACTTGCATTATATGAATCTAAAGGCGTGGGGCGTTCATCCCTGGTACCCCATGCATCATATACGGTATGCGCAAAGGCCCTAAGCATGATCAATGACGCCACTGAAGGCAGACTGATCTCCATACACAATCAGGAGACCCGGGCAGAAGATCATCTTTTCCAGACGGGCGAATCGGAGTTCCTGGAACTCTACAGATATTTCGGCATTAGCAGCTCTCCTTTCCGGGTTACAGGGAAAAGCAGTATCAGGAGCTACCTGCCTTATTTCAATAAAGGCCAGACCATCATCCTGGTGCATAATACATTCATGCCGGAAGAAGATATAGAATGGGCGAATGACTATGCAAAAAGCAACGGAATAAACCTTGTGTATTGTTTCTGTGTAAACGCAAACCTTTATATAGAAAACGCCCTTCCCCCGATACAGCAATTCATCGACCGTGGATGCAGGATTGTAATCGGTACAGACAGTTACAGCAGCAACACGGAGCTGAAGATATCGCATGAAATTGCAACTATTCGTGACCGTTACCCATCCATTCCTGCCGAAACCATCCTGAAGTGGGCAACTGTTAACGGGGCGGATGTTTTAGGTATAGACACGGTGTGGATTACAGGTTGCAGGTTGCAGGTAACAGGTTGCAGGTAACAGGTTGCAACCTGCAACCTGTTACCTGCAACCTGCTAATCATATAGTGCGTGCAATACCGACACCGACTTCAGATTACTGAATCCCGGATGATGAAAGATGTAAAATGAAATAAATGTATCCAGCAGTATTTTCCGCTGATCACGATTGATTTGCAGCTGGAACAACTCATCCGGATGCCGGGTCTTCAGCAGTTGAGAGATCACTTTACATAACTGCCCCTCAATATAATTCTGGTGCAAAGGCCGGGCTGGAACGAAACTGCCCTCCTGCAGATCCAGGATGACATTCTCATCACTAAAACTGTCCTGTATCCTGAACCCGAAAAACTGCGCAAGATGGGCGAGGAAATAAAGAGGGAAATTCGCAGTGGCAGAGGTATTTCCCTTATCCAGGTGAATAAAAACATCTTCTATAAATGCAAAAAGATCGGGATTGGCCTCGGGCTGGGTCAGGCATTTCTGTAATACTTCCGTTATGAATAAAGCCACTGTGTTCTTATGCACATTCCTATAAATGTCATTGTAGATCACACACCATTTGAATTCCTTTATGCGTTGCAGGTTGCTTCGGTCGTTATGATATACTATAAGATCAAGCAAAGTAGCCGGCTGAAAAAGATTGGCCCTGTAAGGTTGTTTTAATGATGAGGTTCTGACACCGTTAATGATATAGGACTGCACACCGAACATTTCCGTATATATCGATACAATAAGGCTGGTTTCACCATATTTCACTGCACGCAACACCAGGCCTTTCGTTTTATGGAGCATATTATCTTGTAAAAAATATTTTTGTGGTCAGTTTTTCACGGTTCTGTTCATCGGCCACCAGCACAAGATAAACCCCGCTGGATGCCTTATTGCCTTTATAATCCCTTCCATTCCAGACAAACTGACCGCCCAGGGATCTGGCCTGGTAAACCAGCCGCCCGTCGAGCTCCGTGATCTTCACCACGGAATTTGCCGGCAAACCCCGGACTGCGATCGTGCCTCCGTAGCCGGGTGGCACGGGATTCGGATATACAAGTACGTTAGATCCCCCGGTTTCACCTTCAGTGGCCGTGCTACGGAAAGAACAGATGCCAGAGGATGTTGCAATGAACAATTCACCGTTCAAAGGATCAATGGTAAGTGAATTTATCTCATCTGCAAGCAGCGGACTGTTGGATCTTGTAAAACGGTAGATGATCTTGTCACCTTCAGCAGCTACCAACCATAATCCATTCCTCGTGCCCACCCATTTCCTGTTTGCACCATCCACCGCCATGGCCAGCACTTCCTCATCCCTGAACAGGAAACCCGCAAAATTATCTTCCTGAATAATGGGAAGTATGGCCTCGCAGCTGCTTTTCACTGCATCCTGAATACAGTTGATCACAGCAACACCCTGATCAGTTCCCACCCAGATAAAACCGTTCTTATCCTTCACCGTGCAATACACATTGTTTGATGGAAGATTCCCATTGCCACGCCCCTGCCTGAAATACCTCCATTGGTCGTCTCCCGTATTGTCAATACCGGATCCCGAATTGAATACAAACAATCCGTTTTCTTTTGGCGATACTATCCATTTCTGGCCGATATCGTCAATGGTGATCGCAGATACAGCGTTTTCGGAATGAAAGAAAGGAATGGAAAATGACCGCCAGCTGCCATCGGCTTTTCGAACATGAAGGTTTTGCGGAGCACCATAGTTTGAGATCCAAAGGTTGGATTCATTATCCACAGCAAGCCCGCTTACCCTGTAGGAACCCGGATCCCCGGTGGCCGGAGCCAGCGGCGAATTCTGTTTATAGATCTGCAGGCTATTATCTTTCCTGATCTCTAGCAGGCCGCCCCCATATGACCCACAATACACAGATCCGGTGGAAGGCTGACCTGCAACAGTGATGAAATCCATCATGCTGTCAATTTTCGGATACACATACTTGTTATATCCATCCCAGTACTGCCCGGCGAATCTATACACGCCGTTAGGGTTGAAGGTATAATTCCAGGCATCACTGACAGTTCCGGCAGCTGCCCAAAGTGTGCTTCCGACAAATATCATCTGGCCGGTTGCAATATTGATAGGTGAATTCGGGAATACCCTCTCTCCTGAACTGGCGCCTGCCCTGAACAGACCATTGTCCCGATCGGCGATCCAGCATTCCGTTCCATATAGAACTGCCTGTTCAGGCCGGGAAAGTCCGGCAGGCTGGAAGGTTCCCGTAACGCCCCCCGCAGCATCGGTTTGCAATACCCTGCCCGCTCCGGAAACAGATTCTGAAACCAGCAGGCCCTGCCCGGAACTATCAATCCCCCTGATCCCCGAGCCCCGGTAATATGGATTGAAGCCAGTTCCGGTAGAGAGGTATACCTGATCCGACATCTGTACGAAAACCCTGTTGCTGGATGAAACAACCTGGTCTGCCCTGCCGGCAGGCAGCGCCGGTTTCTGCCAGTTTCGGTAATCGGCCGGATCCAGGCCAAGGGAACAAGATTTTAATCCTTCTGCAGTAGCGGCATACACGGTATTTGACGTGAAGGCTACCCCATTGACCCCGATCTCCGCCCCCCCGTCACCGATCCGCCAGGTATCTTTAACCTGGAATTTCCCCAGGTCGATCAGGATGATCCCCAGCCCGGTACTGAGATATGCTATACCAGACCTTATCGTAACTCTTTTTATTGATTTATCGCCCCCGGTGCTGCTGATCCTGATATCAGGAACATTCACAATACGGTCATCTTTCCATACATCTACGTTGCTGTTACTATATGCAATTACAGCCAATCCTGAAACAGGATCATGGCACATGGCGGCAACGCCTATATCACTAAGGCCATTCACTTTCGATCGCCTGGTAAAAGAATTATCATCTATATCATATACAAAGGCGGCATAGGGAGTGGCACAGAACACCTCGTTACCGGCAACCGAAACAGCAATGGCATTATTCCAGGGCAGGTGCTCCCGCCATTGGCCAACCGGAGGGGGGCCCTGGGCCATTGCCAACACCGGAATGATAACTAAGAAGATCAGCCCTACCCGTTTCTGCATTGGTCAAAATTATACTATACCCTGATATAGCTTTTAAAACCCTCTTGCCTAAAATGTTGTTTCTTTGCGTGCATGTGGAAAAATATTGGCGAATGGCTACTTCGCAATAGACTATGGCTGCTCATTTCACTGGCAGTTTTTACCGTAGTTATGGGTTACTATGCATCCAAAGTGCAACTCAGTTACGATTTTGCCAGGGCCATACCCGCAGACAATCCCAAGTATAAAGACTACCTCTCCTTCAAGGAAAAATTTGGAGAAGATGGAAATCTTTTCACCATAGGATTCATCAGGAAAGATCTGTTCAAAGATCCTTTCTTTTCCAACCTGCTGGACTTTCATTATGAAATGAAAGGAATAAATGGCGTGGAAGATGTGATCAGTGTTGCTTCTGCCATTACGCTGCTGAAAAATGATTCAACGGAAAAACTGATCCCAACCCAGATCTTCCCCAGGAAGGTCAATTCCCAACAGGAGCTCGACAGCCTCGGAGCTGTGTTTATGAACCTGCCTTTTTACCGTGGCCTGATGTATAATCCGGAAACCGGCGCATGGCTGGTTGGAGTAAGGATAAATAAAGAAGTACTCAATTCAAAACAACGGGATAAAATAGTACCCCTCATTACAGAAAGGGCTTATGCTTTTGCAAAAGCAAACGGGATTGAAGTTCACCTGAGTGGCCTGCCCATGATCAGGAGCAACCTGGCCGTAAGGATCGCTAAAGAAATGCAGTTCTTCCTTTTAGGCTCATTATTGCTCTCCACCATCATTCTTTATCTTTTCTTCAGGTCGATCCGTACCACCTTGCTGTCCCTGCTGGTGGTGATCATAGGTGTATTATTCTCACTTGCCCTGATGGTGCTGTTCGGATACCGTATAACGATCCTGAACGCATTGATTCCGCCATTGATCGTAGTGATAGGTGTGCCTAATTGCATCTATTTCCTGAATAAATATCATACTTCGTTCATAGCCAGGGAACACAAGCATGAAGCACTGGTGGAAATGGTGGGCCGGATGGGAATTGTAACACTATTCTGCAATATCACTGCTGCCATTGGTTTTGCTGTATTCTATCTCACCAAAAGCGCCATCCTGAAAGAATT
>JAHEFC010000019.1:0-11246 GCA_024640385.1 Sphingobacteriales bacterium | reverse complement strand
ATTCGGCGCTGTTGCAGGGATCAGCATCATGGCCATATTTTTCATTTCTTTCATATTGCTGCCAACGGTTCTCAGCTATATGCCCCCGCCTAAAGCAAGGCATCTCAATTACCTGGAGAACAGGTGGCTTGCCAGTATCCTGACCAAAATTGAGAAATGGGTATTCAACCATAAGAAATTCGTGTATGCCATATCGCTGGCTGTGGTGATCTTTTCTGTTTCGGGCATGCTCAGGCTTAAGGCCCAGGGATTCATAGTTGATGACCTGCCCAAAGATGATGTGATCTACCAGGACCTTAAATTCTTTGAAAAGAATTTTGAAGGCATCATGCCATTGGAGATCCTGGTAGACACCAGGAAAAAGAACGGCTTCGCAGGTGCCCGGGCCCTGCCCATTTTCGAGAAGATCGATTCCTTCAGCCGAGAGATCAGCGCAAGTCCGGAAATGGCACGCCCACTCTCACTGGTAGAAGGACTGAAATTTGCCAAACAGGGGTTTTATGACGGCGACAGCAACAATTATGCTGTTCCAAACAGTTTTGACGGCTCATTTGTGGCTGATTACCTCAGGGTACGCAAAGATTCCTCTGCCGGCAAGGGAAGTTTCCAGAAGCTGATGTCTGCATTCATGGACAGCAACCGCCAGGTGACAAGGATCAGCGTGAACATGGCAGACATCGGGAGTAAGAGACTACCGTTGTTACTGGATTCTTTACAACAGCGCGCCAATTATTATTTTGACAGTTCAAAATACCATGTTCAGTTCACGGGAACCAGTGTAACCTTCCTGGAGGGAAGCAGGTACATCATCAATGGCCTGCGGGACAGCATCATCTGGGCATTTGCCCTCATCTCATTGTGTATGTTGTACCTGTTCCGTTCATTCAGGATCCTTTTATGTTCGCTGATACCCAATCTCATTCCCCTGGCCCTCACTGCAGGAGTGATGGGATGGGCCGGTATTCCGTTAAAACCTTCCACCGTGCTGGTTTTCAGCGTAGCATTGGGGATTGCCATCGATGTCACCATCAGGTTCCTGATCAGTTATAAGCAGGACCTTCCCCGGTATAATGGCAATATTGAAGAAACGGTGATGCATACCTTAAGAGGTACAGGGATCAGCATTATTTACACTTCTCTTGTTTTAATTGCCGGATTCATTATCTTCATGTTCAGCGGATTCGGAGGCACCAAAGCACTGGGTTATCTGACCTCACTCACATTACTTGCGGCTACGCTAACCAACCTGATCCTGCTACCGGTTCTCCTGCTAACGATCACACCAAAGAAAGAAAACCCTTAATTAAACCTTTTTAAGAACCATTTGTAATTAGACCGTTGACTCCACAAGAGTCTACTTGCTATTCTATTCAATTACACCACTGACGCCCTCGGGGTATTGTCACATTTTTCAAAAGCAAAACCAAAACTGACAAGATGAGAAAACTTGTACTTCTGATTTGTAGTACGTTGCTCCTGTTTGGCCAACTCATGGCCCAAACGAGAACCGTTACGGGTAAAGTAATGGACGGGGATGGGAAACCCGTGGCCAATGCAACCGTAATGGTGAAAGGTTCAACGTCCGGAACTTCAACCGATGCTGAGGGTAATTTCAGTATCCAGGTTCCGGCCAATGTAAACAGGCTGGTGGTGTCCGCAGTAGGACTGGCCACTTCCGAAATTGCTCTCGGTTCTGCCGCTACAGGCCTCAGGATCTCCCTCAAACAGGAAGACCGTAACCTGGAAGAAGTAGTGGTAACGGGCTATACCGCCCGGAAGAAAAGAGATGAGGCGGGTGCCATTTCTTCCGTAAAGGGAGAAGAGATCCGCAACCTTCCCAACCCTTCACTGGACAAAGCCCTGCAGGGACGTGCTGCAGGTGTGCTGGTTCAATCAAACAATGGTATCCCCGGCGGCGCCATCAACGTGAGGATCAGGGGTCAGGGTTCTATCCTTGCAGGTAACGAACCTCTTTATATTGTGGATGGTGTGCAGATGAATACCCGTTCAGATGCCAACTTCACCCAATCCAACCCCCTCGCATTTCTTAACCCCAACGATATTGAATCCATTGATATCCTAAAAGATGCCGCGAGTGCAGCCATTTATGGCGCCCAGGCTTCCGGTGGTGTGGTTGTTGTTACCACCAGGAAAGGCAGGGCCGGAAAAACCAGGTTCGAAGCAAATGTTTATTTCGGACAGGCCACTCCGCTGCAAAAACTTGATGTGTTGAATTCCCAGGAGCTGTTCCAGCTGAGATCAGAAGGCTATGCATGGCCTAATAGCCTGGCCCCCGGTGACCTCGCCATCAAAAGGACCGTGTTGAATGAATTCAGGGTTCCAGGTGCCGGAGCTTTCACAGACAAGCAGGCCGACTCAGCCATCAATGCCTTGCCTACCTACGACTGGCAGGATGAGGTGATGAGAACAGGTAGCATTCAGAACTATGAATTGGCTGCAAGTGGAGGTAACGACAGAACAACATTCCGTATTTCCGGTTCTTATTCTTACCAGCAGGCCATTATAACCAAAGCGGATTTCCAAAGGGGCAGCATGAAGTTTGACATGACCAATAAAGCTACCGACAAACTCACAATCGGAACTTCGCTCAACCTGAGTACCTATAACCAGGAACTGCCATTCGCAGTAAGCGGTAGTTTCCTTGGGAGCCCCGCTTTTGCCGGAGCTACTATATATCCATTCAACCCGATCTATAATGCTGATGGCACCTTTTTTGGTTTACCCCCTGCAAATCTTGCCGGTGTACTCAACCAGAATATCGTAGCTGTTAATGAATACAACAAAGGACTGAACAGGACAAACCAACTGGTGGGTAATATCAATCTGGCTTACCAGATCGCTCCCTGGTTGAGTTTTCGTCCCTATTTCGGTCTTGACTACAGGCTTGTACAAGGAAAGCAATACAGGGATCCCCGCACTCCGGATGGATTCGCTGTAAGGGGTATCGGAAATGTGGAAAGTGAATGGAACACCAACTTCATGACCAGCCAGTTGTTCAATTACAACTTCAATCTTGGAGCAAAATCAAAGATCGATGGTCTTGTAGGTTATGAATACCGCGTAGAGAACCAGGAAGGGATCACGGCAAGCGCCGATGGCTTCCCAACCTACCAGTTTACAACACTGAATACTGCAGCTAATGCTCGTCCTCCGGGAGAATTCTTTACTGGTTACAAGAGGCAGTCCCTGTTCGGGCAGTTAAACTACAATTTCGACAGTAAATACCTGATCAGTGGTACACTGCGTTACGACGGTTCTTCCCGTTTCGGTGCCAACAAAAGGTATGGCCTTTTCCCGGCTGTTAAACTGGCCTGGAATATAGATAACGAAGACTTCCTGGCCAACGCAAGGGCTGTTTCCACATTGCGTTTACGTGCTTCATGGGGTGCTACCGGTAACGACCAGATCGGGAACTTCGATGGTCTCGGGTTGTATGGCGGCGGCTTCGTTTACAATAACCAGCCTGGTATCAGCTTTTCACAGCTTGCCAATCCCGAACTCCAGTGGGAAAGAAACCAGACATTCAACCTGGGTGTAGACTTCGGATTCTTCAGGAACAGGATCAATGGTTCAGTTGAGTTGTATAACAAACTGACTAAAGACCTGCTGCTTTCTCAGCCGGTGCAGCTGACTACAGGCTTCTCAAGCATTACCAGGAACGTAGGACAGGTTACCAATAAGGGTGTTGAACTCACATTGGGCGTTGACCTTTTCAAACCCAAGGCTTCAGGCAATTTCGGATGGACAACCACATTCGTATTCACGTACAACAAGAATTCTGTTAAGCAACTGTACAACAACCTGCAGGAGCTTCCCGGCGATCCTTCGATCAGGGTGGGTCGTGAACTGGGTTCAGTATTCACCCAGAAATATGCCGGTGTGAACGTTGCTACCGGAAGGCCGATGTGGTACGACACATTAGGCAACCTAACCTACCAGGTGTTGGCGCGCGACCGCAGGTATATCGGCGACGCACAACCGAACTATTGGGGTGGTTTGAACAATACGGTCCGCTGGAAAGGGTTCTCCCTGGATGTCTTCTTCCAATATGAATATGGAAGAACGATCACCGACGGCCAGGCCAACTTTATGCTTGAGAATATTGCCCGGTTAAATGCCAACAAAGAAGTTTACAATCAACGCTGGACAGCTCCGGGTCAACTCACCTATCTGCCCAGGATGAACGTGAATGGTGCCGAACAAAAAGGTTCGGGTGCGGGTTCAGGCAGCAGGAACTTCTTCAAGGCAGACTATATTAGGCTGAAGAACGTAACACTGTCCTATGATATCAATTCTGAAGTGACCAGGAGACTGAAGATCAATAATGCAAGGTTCTATATTCAGGGCACCAATCTCTGGACATATTCTGACTGGTATAGTTACGATATCGAATTCGTGGGAGATGCAACAGGTATCATTCCCCAGAGCAAGAACTTCACCGTTGGTATTCAATTCCAGTTCTAAAGCAAAAAAGACAAGATGAAAAAAAATATATATCTGTTAATATTGACTGCGACACTGGTGAGCTCCGCATGGAGTTGTAAAGACGCACTTATTATCGAGCCCCGCCAGTCGATCGAAGCATCAACGGCACTGACCACAAAAGATGGTATCAGCGCCTCCATTATCTCTGTGTATTCAAGGCTGAAAAACCTTAGGGTATATGGACGTGACCTGGTGGCATTACCGGAGGCCCTTGCCGATAATGGTTTTGCCACAAACAAATCCGGAAGGTTATTACCCGAAGCCCAAAATGTAGTGAATGCGCATTTCACCATTGGTCTTTGGCAAACGGCATATTCCGGCATCAACCAGGCCAACCTGATCCTTGAAGCCCTTCCATCTGCAACTGATCCAACCATCACAGCTGCAGACAAGATATCCTGGGAAGGCCAGCTGTATTTCTTACGTGCACTGAATCATTTCACACTGGTAGAAGCATTTGCCTATATGCCAGGCGCTGTAGTTGCGAGCCAGAATCGCGGAGGAGTTCCTGTTATGCTGAAAAGCGTGGGAACATCTGACGCTGCCCTCGCACTGCTTCCTTCAAGGGCTCCCATAGATGATGTATACGCGGCCATTGTAAGCGATTTTGAAGCAGCGAATCAAAGGTTGACCAATTCAACACTTCCTAACGTGGCAAGTAAAGTGGCGGCCCAGGCTATGCTCTCAAGGGTGAACCTGTACAGGAAGAATTATACCGAAGCAAAACGCTGGGCGGATTCCGCCATCAATTCTGCCGGTACAAGGCTGAGTACCGCTTCCAACTATGTAGCCAATTTCAGGGCGGCCACAAATCCTGAAACACTGTTCCAGGTTTTCTTTGCTACCAATGGTGAAAACCTTGGCGTGAACGAATCACTGCAGACCTCATTCACCACGCTTCAGGGTGTGGGAAGTACAGTAACCGGAGGTTTCGGCGACCTTGTTCCCACCATTTCCCTGTTGAATGCACTTGGCATCACCTTGACAGGTGGTAATACCAATGCAGTGTTCACCGGCGGAAATGCAAGCATCGCTACAAGGAGTGCAGACGTAAGGAATTTACTGTTTGAAGTAGGAACAACCGGCAGGGGCCTGTCAAAAGTTGAATGTACCAAGTTCATAGGTAAAAGCGGGTTCATTAACCTGGATAATATTCCGGTGATCCGTATTGCTGAAGTTTACCTGAACAGGGCTGAGGCTATGGCCACTCCTGGTTCTCCGGTTTTCAATGAAACAGCAGCCCTGGCTGATCTGAACAGGATCGCTACAAACCGCGGACTTACTTCATTCACACTCACCGGAACTGCCCTTTATGAAGAGATTCTGAATCAAAGAAGGATCGAACTTGCATTTGAAGGTCACAGGCTTTGGGATCTTAAGAGACTGGGAAGGGATATCGTCAAAACTCCCCATTATGTGAACCTGAATTTTACAGATACCAGGCTCCTGGCCCCTATTCCCCAGAGAGAAGTGGATGGCAATAAAAACCTTGCTCAAAATCCGGGCTACTAAAACAGATCATCATGAAAAAAAGACTGAACATAATTTTAGCACTCTGCACTATTATAATACTGGGCAGCTGCACAAAAAATGACCTTCCTGTTTATACCAAAGCAGTGGTTGAATATGACGCAGCTACCTGGAATGCAAACTCTGCCGGCAGAACCTACCCCATACTCACAAGGGTTCCGGGGTATGGACGTCCTGTAAGCAGTTCTGATCCTGCCCTGAGCAGGAACAGCCCCGGGATAAAAAAATTCCGTGTGAACCTGGTAGGCAGGCAGTTTGATAAACCCGTTACCCTGCAGTACGACCTGTTCACAGGCAACGGAGGTTCCACTGCCGTGGAGGGTACGCATTTCAAGATATCCAGAACCCTTACCATTCCTGCCAATTCAAATTTTGGCGAGATGGAAGTTGAGATCCTGAACCCGGGTGCACCCCCTGCAGGACAAACTTCTGTAGACATTTTGTTGATTTTGAATAGCGTCGAAGGAATAGAGTCCAGCGTGAATTACAGGGTTATTGGACTAAGGGTAGCCCAATAAGACATATAATTGATCTTAAAAGCCCCGGATAAAATTCCGGGGCTTTTTTCATACCCTAACTTCTTCATAACCAGTAGCTATAGATGCAGCACTGTTTCGGGGTGTTTTGTCTTAGGTAGGGGAAGATTAAACATTTATATTGCGTCCTCGTTTTTAACAAACCAAATTAAATAACATGAGAAAACTAGTACTTGTGGTGCTGGGGCTGATTCTTTTTGCTGGACAGCTTTTAGCACAGACACGCCAGGTAACAGGCCGTGTCACAGATGACGCAGGGAAACCCATTCCCAATGTGTCAGTTTCGGTAAGGGGTGCCAGTCAGGGTGCCGCCACCAATGCAGATGGTTACTACACCATCAGCGTTCCTGCCAATGCGATACTGGTGATCACCGGTGTCGGATACACGAAACAGGAGATCACAGTGGGCAACAAAACTGAGATCAGTGTCAGCCTGCAGCAGGAAGACCGTGCAATGCAGGAAGTTGTTGTAGTGGGCTACGGTACTTCCAGGAAGAAAGACCTGACAGGAAGTATCGCCAGCGTTAAAGGTTCTGCTATTAAAGATCTTCCGGTGCAGTCATTTGACCAGGCACTTTCTGGCCGTGCTACTGGTGTAAGCGTTACCATGCCAAATGGTGTGGTTAACAATCCCCCGGTTATACGTGTACGTGGTGTGAACTCGATCAGCCTCAGCTCTTTCCCGCTGGTGGTGATTGATGGTGTGCCCACATTCACCGGACAGGCTGGTGGTACTGCTTCCAACAACGTACTGGGTGATATCAACCCTGCAGACATTGAAAGTGTGGAAGTGTTGAAAGACGCCGCTGCTGCTGCGATCTACGGTTCACGTGCTTCTGCGGGTGTTCTTCTGATCACTACAAAAAAAGGCAAGCAGGGCCGTGCGCGAGTGAATTACGACGGTTGGCTGGGCTGGACTGAAGCATTCAACCTGATCGAAGTATTAAACGCAGAAGAATATACCAACATCAAGAATGAAGGACTTGTAAATGCAGGCACTCCTCCGAATGCAACTACAAGGGGTTTCTACACGATGAACGATGCCAATGGCAAACTGATCGATACGAGGTGGTATGATCATATCTACAGAACAGGCTTATCACAGAATCACAGTGTGAATGTTTCAGGTGCTAACGACAGAACCAGTTATTTCTTTTCTGCCGGTTACAGCAACCAGGAAGGTATGCTCAGGAACAATGATTTCAGGCGCCTTACTGCCCGTATGACCGTTGACCATAAAGTGAACAACTGGTTCCTGATCGGTGGTACCATGAACTATACCAACTCAGTGAATTCAGCGCCAAATACCGGATCATTGCCAGGACAGGCGTTCAACACTGCAGGTATCGGACGTTTGCCGATCGCACTGGCGCCTAATGTGGCTCCAAAGAATGCTGATGGAACCTATAATCTGAATACTGCTGCCAATACGATCGGCCAGGGTAATAATAAGTCTGCACTGCAGTTTTATAACCCGGTTTACCTGATCGAGCAAAACAAGTTCACTTCAGAGAACGACCGTATCATAGGTAACGTATACGCACAGCTGAACTTCACCAAATGGCTGAATTTCCGGACTGTTTACGGTATCGACAATCTGAACGTGACCAACAAGGAATTTCGTGCCGCAGGCCATGGAGATGGTGTGCAATTCGGCGGCGCTGCCCAGAATACACAGCAGACCTATCGCAGGTGGAACTGGCAGAACCTCCTGACCTTTGATAAAGCGTTCAACAACCATAACGTGAACCTTCTGGTAGGTAACGAACAACAGTACACAAAGCAGGAAGGTTGGGGTGCCGACAGAAGAGGCCAGACCGATCCTTTTTATGATGAATACCAGGGCGGTTTCTCCAGCATTGTTCCCGCTGGTAACTTCTATGGTGAAAACTACCTGGTCTCTTTCCTCGGCAGGTTGAACTACAACTATGCAGGTAAATACTATTTATCCCTGAACGGACGCCGTGATGGGTATTCAGCATTCGCACCTGAAAACAAATACGGTAACTTCTACGGAGGTTCTGTGGCATGGGTACTTACCCAGGAGAATTTCTTCAGGAGCATGAATGCAGAATGGCTGAACAACCTGAGGCTAAGGGCCAGCTATGGTATCGTGGGTAATAACCAGGGTATCAATGACTATGCTTATTACAGCTTTTTCTCATCAGGGCTTTACGGATCCCAGGCTTCCCTGTTCTACAGCCAGGCAGGTAACCGCAACCTGAAATGGGAGAGCTCAAAGAAACTCGATATAGGTTTTGATGCGAGTATGTTCCGCAACAGGGTGAATGTTGAATTCGCTTATTATTCCAATAATATCGACAACCTGATACTTGGTAACCCACAGGCTCCTTCAGCCGGTATACCTGGTAACAACATCCTGACCAACATAGGCAGAATGGTAAACACAGGTGTGGAATTTGCGATCAATACAGTACCAGTTAAAACAGCGAATTTCAGCTGGAACTCCAACTTCAACATCACTACCCTGAATAATGAAGTGAAAGAGTTGGCAGAAGGAAATTCTGACATCTTCCCTTCAACATCAGGCCTGGAAACTCCAAGCATCATCCGTGTGGGTGAATCAATCGGCTCTTTCTATGCAGTGCAGACAAAAGGTGTTAATCCTGCCAACGGCCAGAGGATCTTTGTTCAGCTGATCAAAGATGCCAATGGTGTTGTAACCGGAACCAGGGATGTTCAGTATAACCATGCCGGAAACCCGCGTTGGACATTGTTGGATGGTAGTGCCGCCCCTCGCGGAGCTGACCAGGCTTCAGACGGCCAGATCATTGGCCCCGCCCTTCCAAAATACACTGGTGGTTGGGACAACACATTCCGCTTCAAGAATTTCGATCTGAATATCCTGTTCTTCTTCTCTGGCGGAAACTATGTATACAACGGTTCCAAAGCCGGCCTGAGGGATAACCGTAACTGGAACAGTGCCAAGGAAGTGCTGACCCGCTGGCAGAAGGCTGGCGACATCACAGAAATTCCAAAGATAATCTTTGGCGATAACGTTTCAAACGGCTCAGCACTTGTTCAGTCTCAGAACGTAGAAAAAGGAGATTTCATCAAAGCAAGGAATATCTCTGTTGGATATACAATGCCTAAAACAGTCACTGACCGTATGGGCATCAACAGCATCCGTTTCTATGGTGGCGTTCAGAATGCCTTCACCATCACTCAGTACACTGGTTTCGATCCTGAAACTTCCAGTAATGGTAATGGCAACGGCAACCCCAGTGTAGACAGGAACTCTGTTCCCCAGGCAAGAACGATCACCGTTGGTTTGAACGTAGGATTCTAATTTAAAAACAGGAAATCATGAAAATCAGAATAATATATTTCGTATTGATCGGTGCCCTGTTTGCAGCATGCCAGAAGGACAGACTGGAACCTATTCCACAGACTTCCCTTTCTGATGCTGTTGCATTCAACACACCGGACCGCGCATTACAACAGATCAATGGCGTTTACTCTGCACTGAAAGCAGGTAACTTTTACGCCGGCCGTTATCAGGTTTACCAGGATGTAAGGGGTGAAGAGTTCATCAACCTTACAACCAATGGTGTTACAGCCTTTCTTACATGGAACTTCACAGTTACCCCAACCTCCAATGAGGTACAGAATTTCTGGGGCGCTGCTTATGCATGTATCAACCGTGCTAACGTGGTGATCGACGGTCTTGCCGGATCACCAATTGCTGATAACCTCCGGAAACAGTATATCGCTGAAGCCAAAGTGGTAAGGGCGCTTTCTTATTATGCGCTTCTGCAGCTTTATGCCAGGCCTTACACTGAAGCTGGCGGACCCGGCAAACCAGGTGTTCCCATTCGTTTGACAGGAATCACTTCGAGCGGAAACAATAACATCGCCCGGTCTACTGTAGGGGATGTTTACAACCAGATCATAAAAGACCTGAACGAAGCTGAAGTGGACCTGCCTTCAACTTATGCAACTGCAGACCTGAACACAACCAGGGCTCATAAGAATACTGCCATTGCACTGAAAACAAGGGTATACCTTTCCATGGGCAAATATGCAGATGTGATCACAGAAGGAAACAAGATCGTTCCCGCAACTGCACCATTTGAAGCTCCTACAGGAGTGAAGCATAAGCTGAATGCCAGCATCGCAACAACTTTCTCCACATACAATACGGTTGAAAGTGTTTTCTCCATGCCATTCACAGCACTTGATCTTCCAGGTACGCAGAACAGCCTTAACAGCTATTATAATCCCGGCCCGAATGGTAATGGAGACTTCGGTCTCAATGCTGTTGGTAATGGTATAGTAGCCAATACCGGTTGGAAAGCAACCGACGCCCGCCGTGCATTCAACATCGCTGCAGGTACAAACCTTTACCTCCGCAAATGGCCTAAGAATGCCGGTACAGACCCTGACTGGGTACCTGTAGTAAGGTATTCAGAAGTAATGCTGAATGTGGCTGAAGCTGAAGCACGCCAGGCAACCGGTGTCAGCTCACGTGGACTTGCACTTGTTAATGCTGTTCGCCAGCGTTCAGACGCAACTACCACTTTTGCACCTGCTACAAAAGATGAGCTGATCTCCATCATACTCACTGAAAGGCGCATTGAGCTTCTTGGTGAAGGCTTCCGCACATCTGATGTAACCCGTACCGGAGCTGAATTTGCTTCTAAAGCTTCAATT
>JAHEFC010000547.1 GCA_024640385.1 Sphingobacteriales bacterium | reverse complement strand
GTCGTTGCGATCGGGAAACGATATATAGGCAGGGGGCTGCCGTTCTCGGATCTCATAGAGGAGGGGAACCTCGGTCTGATCAGGGCCGTTGAGAAATTCGATTATAAGCGGGGACTCAAATTCAGCACGTATGCCAGCTGGTGGATCAAACAGGCGATGGAGCGGGCCATCACGAACCAGGTGCGGACCATCCGCCTGCCTGTGCATGTTTCCGAGGCAGTCTATCGGTATATCCGCACAGAAAAAAAATTGAAGCAGCAATTGAGACGGAATCCATTTCCTGAAGAGATCGCTGAAGCAATGCACCTCGGCATAGAGAAGATCCGGATGTTCGCTCAGATCTCGAGGGAAACTCAGTCGCTTGATGTCCTCGTCATGGACGATGGGGATGAGACGCTCAAGGACTATCTCGCGGACGACCATGCCCCGTCTCCGGAGAGCAACTTCGATGAGGTTACCAGGCGAAGGCTGATCCACGAATGGATTTCCGGGCTTTCTGATGCGGAGCGAAGAGTTGTTGAGCTGCGTTATGGGCTTAATGATGACTCCCCGTGGACCCTGAACAGTATCGGGAGACGGTTCGGCATCACGCGGGAACGCGTCCGGCAGATCGAGAAGCAGGCAATCGATAGGATCAGGAAACAGACACAAAATAAGAAAATGGCATTGTCAGACGTACTGTAACCCGGCCGCAAGAATGGACTCCCCGTGAAAACGGGGATCCATATGATCATTTCAACTTTAATACGAATGAGGCAAAAATATTGATCTGTCTTTTCGATCAACCCGAGAAATCTTCTCAGAATGACAAATGCAGCTTTTTCTGACTTTATCCAATTACATCAAAATAACGACATGCATTTTTTTGAACTATTCAAAATAGGCCGGTTTGTGCCGACTGATCCAGAAATTATTTGATAACCCACTGATTAATTTCTATTTCCCCCCCACCTCCAACTTGGCATCACTCTTGCTGTAAAAAAGACCGAAGTATATCAGAATTTCATTCGTCATAAGGGATCGTTCAGAGTCGTGTCATAATTATTTTTCACAAGTAGTCGCGCGGAAGTGTTTTATATCAGGAACAGGGGAACGTAGAGAGGGAGAAAAACGATGAAACTGAAGATGACGCTGAAGGGGACGTTAATGTTGGGAATCGTGCTTCTCACGTATCAGGCGATTGCCGGAGAGCCGCTGGTGCTTAAGACCCAGGAGGATAGGGTTAATTACGGCATCGGGGTCAATGTGGTCAGAAACTTTCAGCAGCAGGGGATGGAGGTCAATCTGGAGATGGTGTTCCAGGGCATGAAGGATGCGCTTGCGAGTGGAAAGCTGCTTATGAGCGAAGGGGATCTTCGCAAGACCATGGTCGATTTTTCGACCGAGCTGAGACGGAAGCAGGCGATAGCGAAGAGCATGGCAGCAACGGACAATAAGAAGGAGGGGGAAGAATTCCTGGCCGGGAACAAGAAGAAGGACGGTGTTGTGGCCCTGCCGAGCGGGCTTCAGTACAAGATCCTCAAGAAGGGCGCCGGCAAGAAGCCGTCGGACTCAGACATGGTGGAGTTCCACTACCGGGGTACCTTCGTCAACGGGACCGAATTCGGCAACTCGTATAATGACGGCACTCCCCAGATCGTCAAGGTCCAGGAAGGAGGGGGAATTCCCGGTTGGAGCGAAGCCTTGAAGCTCATGCCGGTCGGCTCCACGTGGCAGCTCTTCATCCCTTCCAAGCTTGCATATGGAGACAAAGGAAAGGGACGCATCGGATCGAACGAAACACTTGTCTTTGAGGTCGAACTCATCGCAATCAAGTAAATTCCGAACAAGAGCCATCACTAATATTATTCCCAGAAAGGAGGAAAGAACCATGAAGAACTTATCGGCAATAGTAGCAGCAGTTTTTTTCTCAGGTTTTCTGATCGCGACGGTAAATGCGGGGCCGAACGATAATTCCGCGAGTCCGCAGAAGAGCAGCCAGTCGGCGCCGAAGAAGAAGACCAGATTGTCCAAGGGCAACAGGGCCAAGATCGAGGTCCAACAGAAGAAAGCAGAGCGCAATGCACAGATCGCCAATACGACTCAGAAGTAGGAGCAGGGCGCTATTTTCGGCCGCGACCTCTGCCGCTGACAGCGGCTGATGAGCGGCTTGTATGTAAGGAAGAAAATAAAATCACGGCATTAATTAACTAAGGAGGAATTTATGAACAGGCGATATTTGTATATTATGATTGGCCTGGTATTGGCAATAGCCGCCCTTGCCTGGGGAATCAACCCGGCCAACGCAGGGCCGGGGACCCTGGCGGGGACAGACGCCTCGGCCACGCCGAGCGGGGGCACGTTTTTCGCCAACAGCCCGGCAGGTTCCTATGTCTACACCGGTCCCACGGGATCGGTGAGTGCAGCCAGCAACTCAGGAACACCGCTCAGAAAGTTCGTCGATTCTCTGC
>JAHEFC010000229.1 GCA_024640385.1 Sphingobacteriales bacterium | reverse complement strand
TCAGCAGAAACACTGTACGGTGAAAAGGGAAAGGACGGCGTTATTGTTATCACCTTGAAAAAGCGGTCATGACAGGGCGGATTTCACAAAATCAGTGACCAGGTAGGCGATGAGCTTCCCTGTTTGCTCATCTTCCCGTCCATCGTCCAGTTTGGTGGCTCCTTCGGCAATATGCAGGTAAGCTATCTTCGGATTGGCACCTGCAAAAACCATATACTGCCTGGCATGAATAGTAGTGATGCCAGTCGGCGACATTGCACTGCTCAGTATTTCCCTGATGGAATCCAGGTCTAGTTCTACTCCCGTATAATCTTCATCGGTGAAACTGAAGGCCTGGGCGATAGCCTGCCTGAAATTGAGTTTTTCAAGAATGAAAATATCTTCAAAACTCACATACTGTATATTCAGGTTGCTGTAGAGATCGTCCATCATACTCTGGGAGTTATAATTCTCATGAAGGCCAACCACCGCGTATCTTTTAAGGTAAGACTCCTCCATGGCATAGCGGAATCCATTCCCGCTATGGCGTCCTTCACTGATCCTGAAATCTGCATGGGCATCTACATTCACAGCATTGATGGTGGGTTTATCGATCTTCCCGCCTTTATGTAAACCCTTTGCGGCACCTTTGATCAGCGGGTATGTATTATTGTGACCACCTCCAATGGCAATGGGCGTTTTACCTGCGGCGGTGATCAGTTTAACCAGTTCTTCCACTTCCCCATCGATGATATTTGAAACTGCATGCCTTAATGCATCAATGCGTTCTTCATAACTTTTAGCATTCGCATCTATAAGCTGTTCGATATCCGAAAAATCGAACTGACCCAGCATGATGATCTCGTCGCCGGTAAGCCTGTCGCAGCTCTGGATATTGACGAATGATTTCAGAAACGGCAACCATGCTGTATCCGCACCACCCCGGCCGTGGTTGGCCCTAACACCTACATCTTCAGGAATGCCAAAAAGCACATAACGGGCAGAGCTCTCCGCCAGCTGGGAGGAGAGGTCTTTCTCATGATCCGGAGTCCGGAGTTTTTCACCCAGTTTGGTCTCATACCTGCGCAGGTGTGTGATGTTCAGTATATCCTGTTTGGTATAGAATCTGAAATGTTTCATACGTTATAATATATCCTTTCGGTCAGAAAAATTCTCTTCTTCAACGATCTCTGAAGATGGCCGTTTATAAAAGATCATTCCAAGGGTCATGATCGAACCCGTCACCAGGATAATGAAGAAAAGGATATCCTCATTAAAACTTTCCAGCCTGAATTGTGCCGGGATCTTGTAGAACAATACAATAGTAATTAATCCCCTTGGAATAAAAAATGTTTCTGGAAATACATTTGTTTTGAGAAAAAAACGCAGGTAAAGATATCTGACCAACAGCAGTACAACTATTATCAGCCCGCCTGTGACCCATACGTCCTGGTTTCCAAAAAAGCCCGTGGTTATAGAATAGCCGAAAAGAATGAAAAAAAATGTCCGGATCAGGAAGGAAGACTCTGCCGTAAGTGTATGCATCAGGTGACGGAGGTCAGATACGGTATCGGCCGGAAACATTTTCTTGAACCACTTAAACGGTATCAACTCAAGATTATTGATAAACAGGCCAAAAACCAGGATAACGATCAGTGATGGCAGATGAAGGAGTTTGCCACTTACATAGATACCAACAAGAAGGGCAAAGACCAGGAAAAATTTGACGTGGATAGTAGACTTCACCAGGATAATGAACAACAGGACGGAAAAAACCACCGACAGGATCATCGATAGAAACAGGCTGCCTACAAAAGACCCTACAGAGTTCAGCGTAATACTGGATCCGGCAGTCAAAAAATTGAAAAAAAGAATCCCGATAATATCGGAAAAAGAAGCTTCATAAATCAGGAACTCCTTTTTTCTTTCTGTCAGGTTGTGAATACTTGGGATCACAATTGAACTGCTCATGATCGAAAGAGGAATTGAATATACCAGGCACTTGAGCAGAGGCTCTGTAAGAAAATAATTAAGAATATAAGCGATCAACACCGCCGAGATCATGAAAATGATCAGGGCTGAAAAGAAAGTATCCCTGATCAGGGAAAGTTTATCCCTGCGAATTTTCAGATCGAGCCCGGCCTCCAGTATGATCATAATAAGTCCAACCACTCCAAGTACTTCCACCAGTGTTGCAGGAAAGCGGATATCGGTACCCGTAGCATCTGCCAGCATCCTGAAGCCAACACCAGTGAATAACAACAACAGAACCGATGGAACTCTTATATGTCTGCTTATCACAGAAAACAGGTAAGACAATACCACCAGGGCCGTTACTATGACCAACATCCATTCAACAGACAGTTCTTTCATCAATCCTGAATTAACCAACAATATCGCAAAATCATCTAATCTTTCATTTGAATATTTAATGGCTTCAGTTGTTGACAACCAAATGCGTATGGGATATATGCTGTTGAGATACCGGCCGGACAGACATTCAGAAATGCTTTTTTCCCTATCGCTATTGATCCCGTTTCAGCAGCAACATCCATGGCAAAAGCACCATTGATAGTTGCCGCATTCAGGGCTTCTTCGGGTAGCATGCGCATGCCTATACAGGCCATGGACACCACTAAGTTCATATTTCCGCTGGGCGATGAACCCGGGTTAAAATCGGAAGCCAGGGCTACGGCAGCACCTGCGTCTATGATGGCGCGGGCAGGCTGGAAGGGCATCCTGAGAAAAAATGCCGCAGTGGGAAGCAAAGTCCCGATGGTGGGAGAAGAAGCCAGCAGGCCAATGGTTTCATCATCCATGGTTTCCAGGTGGTCAACCGATATGGCGTTCAGTTTAACACCAGCCTGAACTCCGCCGGACAGGTTCAGCTGGTTAGCGTGGATCTTGGGTCGCAGGCCATATTTCATGCCAGCCCTGCAGATCCGTTCTGTTTCTTCGGCAGAAAAAAAACCTTCTTCGCAAAAAACATCGATAAAATCCGCCAGTTTTTCAGCAGCTATCACCGGCAGCATTTCCTCTTCGATCAACCGCAGGTAGGATTCATGGTCTTGTTTATATTGGGGCGGATAAGTATGGGCACCGAGAAAGGTTGACCTGATGATCATGGATGACCGGTTTTTCAGCTTCCTGATCACCCTCAGCATTTTCAACTCCCCTTCTACCGTTAACCCATAACCGCTTTTTATTTCCACTGCCGATGTTCCCATGGACTGTATCTCTTCCAGCCTTTTCCACGCCAGGTTAAAAAGTTGGTCTTCACTCATTTCATTCAGCTTACGCGCAGAATTCAGAATACCTCCTCCTTTTGCGGCAATCTCAGCATAACTGAGCCCTTTGATCTTGTCAACAAATTCCTCTTCACGGCTGGCGGCAAAAACAAGATGGGTATGTGAATCACACCAGGCCGGTAAGATCATCGCCCCTGCTGCATCTGATCCGGCCATGCCCCGGGGCATGGAATCATCATCCATGGATCCAAATCCGGCAATGATACCATCTTCCAGTAATAACCATGCATGGTGGAGGGATGGCAGTTCGGCCATCTGTCTGCCCCGAAGCGGTAAGGCCGGATCCTGAACCCCGGCCAGGTTGGAAATATTATAGATCAACCGGGTCATAATGTATTCCAGACTTGTTTGGCAAAATGTTCCAGTGAAGGGTCGCGGGCACCCATCAGCAGCAACACGGTATTATTGGTAAAATGTGGTCGCATTGCATCCACGATATCATCCCTGTGTTCAACAAAATAGGCGTCAATGCCTTTTTCTTTCAGGTCGTTTATAAGATCTGCTGCAGATATGTCTTTAGTTGTGGTGCCGCCGGCATAGAATATTTCACTCATCCAGATCTCATCACCCGGCCTCATGGCGGCGCTGATCTCTTCACAGAAATCTGTCCGTAAAAATTTCGTTGGTGCGTAGCCGTGAGGCTGGAACCATGCGATCAGTTTTTCAGCCACAGGCTGGCAGGCCCTGATGGATGCAGCACATTTGACCGGGTTATGGGCATAATCATCGATCAGTATCACCCCGTTCTTTTCACCGATCACCTGGTGCCTCCTGTAGATCCCTTCATAATGTGCAATGGCTTCAGCGCTGGTTTTGAGATCCACCCCGGCCAGGGCGGCCACTGCCGCAGCGGCCAGGGCATTTTCCATATTGTGTTTACCCACAGAGTTCAAAATAAAGGGAACCCCATTTATTGAAAAATGGATAGCCAGGCCTTCCTGCATAAAATCTGTTGCTACAAAACCGGCGACCACGTTCTTATCGTAAGTAAAATCATTGCCTGCATCGGCAGAAAGTGATGCAGCCAAAGGATGTGACCTGTTCACAACAAATTGTTTACAGTTGTTCCTGAAAGTGGAGAAGATGTCCATCAACACTTCGATCTCTTTATGGTCTTTATCTATGTTCAGCAGCAGCCCGATCTCCGCATGGTACTGCACAATGGAGCCATCACTTTCATCCGCTTCGATCACCAGCCAGTCCCCTGCTCCTACTTTTGCATTGCCGATCCGCCCCTCCTTTATGATACTGGTCAAACCTGCACCGCTGATAATGCTGGGTTCAAGGCCAGCATGCTGCAGGATATCAAAGATCATGGCACTGGTGGTACTTTTTCCGGAAGTACCGCCTACTGCTATGGTTTTCTTTGAATCCGAGATCATCGCCAGCAGTTCACTCCGCCTGATGATCGGGATGTCCAGGGACTTCGCTTTCTGCACTTCAGGCACGGTATCTTCAACGGCTGTAGACACCACAACCAGCTCAGTTTCTGCAGTAATGCCGGACCCATCCTGCGCAAAACATTTAATTCCTTCATGCTCAAGTTTTTCCCGGATCTCCGGGGCCTCTCCTTTGCTGAAATAACGGTCCGATCCGGCCACGGTTATTCCGACTCCATTCAGGTATTGAGCCAAGGCACTCATCCCTGTGCCGGCCACACCAATAAAAAAAATATGTCTAAAATCATGCAGTGTTCTGACCATATGGCAAGATAAACTTCTTTAGGACTTCATACCTTGCAACTGTGGAATTGTGTGGAAATCCGGCACATTCAACTGCCAAAAATTCCATTTGAATGGACCCCAACTTTATCAAATTCAGGGAGAAACTGGCCGATGTAAGTTTTATGCGACTTACTCGCTGGGTTTTTGAGTTGATCGGTCCATACAAAAGGATTGGGATCATGATCCTTCTGGCCATGGTACTGGAAACCGCTATGAGCCTGGCCCTTCCCTGGCCATTGAAGATCATCATAGATAATGTGATCGGAAACAGGCCCCTTCCGGATTGGTTGAACTGGATGGCTGGCGAATCAGGTCAGCCAACAAGGATCAACATCGCCGGATGGGCAGCACTCGCCATGATCCTGTTTACCGCCATCGGGGGAATGGCCACCTATATCATTTCCTATCTTACCGAGAACATCGCCCAGCACATCGCCCTGGACCTGAGAAAAAAAATATACCATCATTTACAGCGTCTTTCATTTTCTTACTACGATACACACCAGGTGGGTAAGCTGATCAGTACCATCACTACCGATGTGGCTACGATCCAGGATTTTGCCACTGTTACACTACTTAATGTGATCATCGACCTGCTGACCATCCTGGGAATGGTGTTTGTCATGTTCTCCCTGAACTGGGATTTTTCTCTCATTGTGGTAAGCATAGTGCCTTTCCTGTTTGTATTCCTGTTACGGTTCCGCCGGACGGTGAAAAGGATCACACACGAGGTAAGACAGGATCAGAGTGAAATGATGGTGATCATACAACAGGGACTTGAATCTATCCGTGCAGTCAATGCATTTGGCAGGCAGGACCTGGAAGAAGAAAAGCTGAACAGGATCGGCAGACAGATCGTTGATGATTCACTTCGGGCCCGCCGCATGAAATCTATGATCAGTCCCCTGATCACCCTTGTAGTAGCCACTTGTACAGCATTTGTGCTCTGGCGTGGTGCCTCACTGGTATTGTCTGATATGATGACCATCGGTACGCTTACGGTGTTCATTTCCTACCTTGGAAAATTTTTCAATCCGGTCAAGGACCTGGCCAAAATGACTGGTAATATTGCCCAGGCCACAGTTGCTGCAGAACGGATCCATCATCTTCTTGGAAGCACGGATTTCATCCAGGAAGCCCGCAATGCCATAGAACCATCCGGAATAAAAGGAAAAATAAAATTCGATCACGTAAGTTTTTCTTACCGGCAGGGAATTCCTGTTTTGAAAGATATAAGTTTTGAGATACATCCCGGGCAGCACATTGGAGTTTGCGGGCCTACTGGTGGCGGCAAATCCACCATGGCCAGCCTGATCCCGCGTTTTTATGATCCTGATGTTGGGAAAATATTCCTGGACGATATCAACATCAACAGCTTTACCCTCAGCGGACTAAGAAACCAGATAGGCTATGTACTGCAGGATACCATGCTTTTC
>JAHEFC010000546.1 GCA_024640385.1 Sphingobacteriales bacterium | reverse complement strand
GGGAAACAGGTCTGAATATCAAGATCGAAAAACTGGGTTATCAGTTCGCCTATCAACCTAAAGCGGTTACCTACCACATCATACCACCACATCGAACAACCCAAAACTACCTGAACACCAGGATGAATAATCAGGGTAATTGCGACAGCTACACAGCATACCGGTCAAAAAGGCCCGGCAGTGTTGAATTGATCCGCAATTCAGTTGCAGATCTAATACGGGTCCCAAAAATTTACCTGAAAGCTTTTCTGCAAAAAATAGACGGTGATGATCATTGGCATATGACACGAGCCTATGCAAGCTACTATGGTTCGCGGAGCAAATACGCGCTGCGCTTAGTTTATGACAGGAGTTTCAGAAACATGGTTTTGAAAAACGACTGGCTCAACGAATAGAAAATCACTGTTTCGTAAACTGAGCGACCATTCTTTTTGCCCTGATCACATTGGGATGCAACATAAATACAATGGGCAGTGCCTTTTTATAATACGCGATCAACACCTTCAAACACTCCGCGTCGGAACTTTTCTTATCACTGGTCTTGTTAGAAAAATTATAAAATGTTCCAGCCACCAGCGATTCATAATGTATCTCTGCCTGCTTATAAGCCCTTAGCAAAAACCAGTAATCCATCGCAAATTTCAATTCCACCGGGAACTTCCCAACGGTCTCCTGCAGCTTGCGGTGATAGAAATAAGACAATGGATTGTATGGGAAAAGCATCTTTGCCGGATCGGCTATATCTTCAAACTTTATGGAAGGCACTGCAGTCCAGGTAAGACCATTAGCTTCCCGCACAGTCAGGTCCATCACCAGCATGAACTTGCTGGAAGATCCCGACGACTGATAAACAGAGACCACTTTGTCAAATACACCAGGAGCAAATTCATCATCGGCATTCAGGTAAACGATCAACTCGCCGTTCGCCAGATCAAGTCCCTTGTTCATGGCATCGGCCTGGCCCTGATCACGTTCTGACACCCATTTGATATGCTGATATTTCTGAATGATGTTGAATGTACCATCGCTGCTTCCTCCATCTACGATCACATGCTGTACATTTGAATATTTTTGCGCCAGTACTGACTGAATGGCCCGATCAATGGTGCCGGCGGCGTTAAAGGATGGGGTGATGACAGATATGCGGGGATACTTCAAATTGGCTGATTGGCTAATTGACTAATTATCTAATTAATACATCTAATATATCATTTACCATACCAGAATCAACAAATTAGCCAATTAGTTAATTAGCGAATTAGTTAATTCATCTTCGCAATCCACTCCCTAATAAGCGCCACCGCCTCCGGCTGCATCTGTGTTCTTCCTAGTTCAGGCATCATGATACCGGGGTCGGTAGATTTAATTCGATAGAGAAGGATGGACTCATCAGGCTTGCCGGGCACTATACCAAAACGCAGATTGCCGGAACCACGACCTGCCGCCACGGGCGTTTTCTCCACACCCAGCTTCAGCCTGTCATTTTCCTGCCAGCCTAAATGGAGACCTGATGTACTGGCAGGACCATCACCCCGGTGGCAATGCGCGCAGTTGATGTCCAACCAGATCCTGGCCCGTTCATCCAGCGAACCTGTGGAAGGGTCGTTCCATACCACTCCTTTAGGCGCATGGCCATCATAACCCCTAAGTATACCCGAAGAAACCCAGTGGCTCAACTGGTTCTCGCGGACGTTACCGTAATCGTGTTCCCCATTCAGCTGCCAGGCACTGGGACCTATCGGCATCATCTTTTCCGCCTTATTATGACAGCCCTTGCACTGATTCATATTGGGAACAACATAGGCATGTGTTTTTTTCCTGCCCTGCTGATCAACATAACTCACCGTGGTCGATTCACCAGCCACATCGAGCATGGCCTCCTGCTGGTCTTCATTCCAGATATAAGGCAAGGCCTTCCAGCCGGCTTCTTCGTGCAGTAACACCCTGGTCTCTATGATCCTCCTACCTTTTGAAGGATCCCGAAAATCAACTGGGTAATAAAAGGTTTTGATCAACGCTGTGCCCACCGGAAAATCAAATACCGCCGTATCATTATACGGAACGGTTGCCCCGGCAGGAAGTTTCACAAACCGCAGCTTCTCTGCGTAATCTGTAAACAATGGAGAATTAAGATGATAAGGTATTACTCCATCCGCAGGCTCCTGGTTCTTCAAAGGTCCCTTGAAAAAGCCATATTCAGAGAGCTTCATTTTGGGAGCGTGCATATTCCACCTGAATCCAAGGAATGGAAATGCCAGGATGACTATGATCACCATTTTCTTCATTAACGTTGCATTTACGGCGCCGGCAAAGATAAGTTAGCCTAGGCACCCGACAGCAGTACAGCATCCAGGTCCTCGCCCGGCAAAGCTATTATTTTCTGTTCTGCAGGGTTCCACTCCATCCTTCTTCCCAGCTTATACGATAACCCTGCCATATGCGCAGAGATCGCTTCGTCAA
>JAHEFC010000228.1 GCA_024640385.1 Sphingobacteriales bacterium | reverse complement strand
AACGAATGTTAACTTAACGAAATGAGCAATCCGAATAACAAAAAAGAGGCATTGGGGAAAGGCATCAGGTCGCTGTTGCAGAGTATAGATGCCGATCTGAAAACAACAACCGGAACACTGAAGCAGGACGTGGTGGAAAAAACCACTTCGGTCATGCGCATACCTATTGAACAGATCGAAGTCAACCCACGGCAGCCGCGCCAGGATTTTGACGAATCGGCGCTCCAGGAGTTGTCAGCTTCGATCAAAATGCATGGCATCATCCAGCCCCTGACCGTGTCACATATTGCACACAACCGTTATCGATTGATTGCAGGTGAGAGAAGACTCAGGGCTTCAAAATTGGCTGGTCTGAAAGACCTTCCTGTTTATATAAGGGAAGTCAACGACCAACAGTTACTTGAACTGGCCCTGTTAGAGAATTTGCAGAGGCAGGACCTTAACGCGATCGAGATCGGGCTGAGTTATAAAAGGCTGATGGACGAATGTGCCATGACCCAGGAGCAGGTTGCTGAAAGGATGGGGAAAGAAAGATCCACCGTTACCAACTATATCAGGTTGCTGAAACTTCCTCCGGCCATTGTAGTTGCCGTACGTAACGGGAGCCTCAGTATGGGACACGCAAGGGCACTCATCAATGTTGATTCGGTTGACAAGCAGTTATATGTTTTTCATAAGATCATGAATGATGGTTTGTCTGTCAGGCAGACCGAAAACCTGGTCAGAACCTTATATAAAACAGGAGATCCTGTTAAAAAAACACAAAAAGCAACGCTGGCTCCCGCATTCAAGAAGATCGAGGATAACTTAGCATCGCATTTTAATACCCGTGTAAAAATGCAGCATCATAAAAGCGGGCATGGCTCCATCAGCTTTGAATACTATTCTATCGAGGAGCTGAACGCCATCCTGGAAAAGATGAATATCACGGTTCACTGATATGCATTCATACCGGTCAATCACATTTTTCATAACCCTGTTGCTGATCTTGACGTGGTCCCATGTTCAGGGCCAGCAAAAAAAAGACTCTGCAGTCACCGTGGCGGACACCGTGAGGGCAGCTGCTAAAAAAGCATCGGCCGATACGGCCAAGGTGAAAAAGAAAAGATCGGAAGCAGGCAAAGCCTCTCTTCGCTCGGCCATTATTCCCGGATGGGGACAGGCATATAACAAGAAATACTGGAAGCTCCCCATCGTTTACGGCGCCCTTGCAGTTCCGGTGATCACTTTCAATTACAATAATACCTGGTATCAGAAAACCAGGGAAGCCTATGAGATCCGGTATACCCAGGACACTGCACGGTACGATGAAATCGATCCCAGTCTCGTCCCTCTTTCAACTGAATCCTTACAGATCTACCGTAACGAATTCCGTAAGAATATGGATCTTTCCATACTTGCCTTCCTTGTGATCTGGGGACTACAGGTAGCTGACGCCGCCGTGGATGCACACTTGAAAAGTTTTAATGTCAACGATGACCTCAGCCTTAAAGTAAAACCCACGATCTCTCCGGGCGGATCCAAGGGACTGAGTTTAGTGCTAACTTACAGGGACACAAAACCCAAAACTTCATTAATAGGATTCTAAAATCACTGTCATGAAAATTGCTCTGATCGGTTACGGGAAGATGGGGAAGATCATTGAACAGATCGCTGTTTCGAGGGGACATATGGTGAACCTTACCATAGATCTGTACAACATCAATGATTTCACACAGGACAATCTGCGTAAATCTGATGTGGCCATTGAATTCACCGGACCACATAGTGCCTACGAAAACGTCATGAAATGCCTGGAAGCGGGAGTGCCGGTGGTCTGTGGTTCTACGGGGTGGCTTGACCAGTATGAGAAAGTAGTTGATTATTGTAAAAAGAGGGATGGTACCTTTCTCTATGCGAGCAATTTCAGTGTAGGTGTGAATATATTTTTTGCACTGAACCGGATATTGGCCAAAATGATGAACGGCCAAAAGGAGTATGACATAAAGATGACCGAAGTGCATCACACGCAAAAAAAAGATGCTCCCAGTGGTACCGCCATTACGCTGGCTGAACAGATACTCGAAGAAGTCAAAAGAAAGACCGCATGGGTCAATCATGCCACCAGTTCAGCAGGGGAATTGTCTATTGAAAGTGTACGTGAAGATCCCGCGCCCGGAACGCATAAAGTGCTCTACACCTCGGATGTAGATGATATCGAGATCATCCATACCGCCCACAACCGCAATGGATTTGCAACAGGAGCAGTGATGGCAGCGGAGTACGTTGTTGGAAAGAAAGGCGTATTTTCAATGAAGGATGTGCTTAATATTGGATAATTCCGGATTGCGGATTATGAATTCCGAATTCGAAATGCGGAATCCGGAATCCGGAATTTAAACAACACGAGTAGTGCTTAATAAAAAGACACAATACGCGCTCCAGGCCCTTGGCTACCTTGCCGAACAAAAATCAAAGGAGCCGGTTCTGATATCTGAAATATCGGAGAAGAAAAAAATACCATTGAAATTCCTGGAAAGTATCCTGCTTCAACTCCGGAAAGACGGTCTGTTGGAAAGTAAAAAAGGAAAAGGTGGCGGATACTACCTGAGCCAGCCCCCTGAGAAAATACCACTTGCCCGTATTATCCGCCTGATCCATGGACCGATTGCCATGTTACCATGTGTAAGTCTTTACTTTTATGAAAGATGCAAGAACTGCGATGAAAGGAACTGCGGGCTACACGATACGATGATCGAAGTAAGAGATGCAACACTGAAGATCCTGGAAAAGAAAACAGTTGCAGACCTGGCTCATCTTCCACACCTGATTTAGATAGAGAGATAGAAAGATAGGAAGATAGGAAGGATCCTTGTGTTAGAATTTCTGTCTATCTCTCTATCTTCCTATCTCTCTATCTATTCAATGTGTGCCTCCTACCGGCATCCCATCGGTCTTCACATTCCTGGCAACTTTCACAAAAAGAACCGCTATAGCTGCAACAATCAATAAGGCACCTGCCAGCCTGATCACATTTTCAGGATTACCTTTTAACCAGGTATTATAGTACAGCGGCAAAGTGAAGATCTGTATCATCATGGGTATTACAATGAACATATTGAATATGCCCATGTACACCCCTGTCCTTTCCGGAGGTATGCTGCCTGCAAGCATGATATAAGGATTACCCATCATGCTGGCCCAGGCAAGTCCAATCCCTACCATCGGTATAAGCAATAATAAACGGTCGTTGATCAGGGGAATGCTGATCATACCGATTCCGGCGAGGATCAGGCACACACTATGTACAGCCTTAGGACCAAAACGGTTGGTGAACCTGACCAATACAAAGGCCGCAATGAATGCGATCAGATTATAGAACCCTCCTATCTGGCCAACAATCAACCCTGATTCACGAAATTCAGGAGAATTACTATTGGAAGTGTTATAGAAAGTCCGCGCAATAGACAACACGATATACTGCCAGTAGCAGAACATGGCATACCATTGAAACAGTTTCATCACTGCAAGCTGTTTCATGGTCAAGGGCATTTCCCTGAAGGCTATCAGGATCTCCTCAAAAGTACCCCCTGCCCCTCTGGGCAGCTTACGGATCACATCTTTTTCATCTTCCGACAAAGGATGTTCTTTTGTGGTCTTTACCGTCCAGAGCACAGAAGAAATGGAAAAAATCGCACCGATGATAAAAGCTGTAATAGTGATATAAGGGATGTTTTTCGCATTGGTAAGATCCCTGTTCATACCTAAAACCACCAGTATAGAAGGGGTAAGATAAGAAAGAGTTTGACCCAATCCTGTAAATGCACTTTGAGTGAGAAAGCCTATTGAATGCTGCTCCGGCCTCAGCTTATCACTGACAAAAGCGCGGTATGGCTCCATGGTGATATTATTTGCCGCATCCAGTATCCAGAGCAGGCTCGCCGCCATCCACAATGTAGAACTGAACGGCATGAAGAAAAGACTGATGCTGCAAAGGATGGCTCCAATAAGAAAATAAGGAGTTCTCCTTCCCATTTTTGAAAGCGTTTTGTCACTCATTGCACCAATAATCGGCTGTATGATAAGACCGGTCATGGGGCCAGCAAGCCACAAGTACGGCAGGCTGGCTTCATCCGCACCCAGGTACCGGTAGATCGGGCTCATATTACTCTGCTGCAAACCAAAACTGTACTGGATCCCGAAGAATCCTACGTTCATGTTAACTATCTGCCAGAAACTCAATCTGGGTTTAGGGATACTCATGGTTTACCTGTTTGATTCAAATCTATGGATAAGGGACAATATATTCAATTTGTCCATCATCACAAACAAGGTCCCTTAAATGAAAGACCCCCGTTGTTACGGGGGCCTTTACTTTACATACCTCTGAAACCTATATTATCTGAATCTGATCACTTTGCCCTGCTCCATCCAGTTACCTACTTTCAGTTTGTAGATATACTGACCGTAGCTAAAGCTTGAAGTTGGCAATCTGTGAGTGATCTTTTCCTGGGCCGCTACATTACCGAGTGTTGTTCTGTTTACCATTCTTCCAGCCATATCCCAGATCTCTATAACAGCTGAACCTGATTCTGGTGATACGAACTCGAAGTTGATATACGATACAAACGGATTCGGATAAACTTTTACATAATTTGCCTTTCCGCCGATCTCAGGTGCCTTGTCCGTGAAATCCTTGAATGAACGGCAACCTTCGAATGCTTTATTCAGCGTCTCCACGATATCCGCAACGGTATGGATATTGAAGTTGTTGTAAGTCTTACCTGCCAGGTACATGTTTGCGATCATCCAGACATCGTTCACAGTGATACCTGCTTCACCATCAACATCAGCCAGGCCTTTGCTGTCGATGAAGTAATTGCTGATCCTGCCATCCTTGTTGCCATTCACACCACAATCAACCAGGCCTTCCGTTCTCATGTAACCACCTTTCAGACTGAAGAAACGCAGTGGGTCATTGATACCCATATTGATCGCAAGTACAATGGTTTGTGCAAGCAGATTGTTCTTGACAGACGCATCATTGGCCAGCATTTCCATAGTAGGATAAGCATTCATCGGTGTACTGTAACCTGCGTGTGGCAGGAAGGCGATCACCCATTTGGCATCACCAGCCCTGATGTTCAGTTTACCTTCACCGATCCTGATGCTGCTGTTCGGCCATTTGCTGATCGCATACTCAATAGTTGCTTCAGACTTTTCAGTGATACACTTATCGTCTTTTACATATTTCTCGTTCTCATAATGAGTACCGAATGAATACTGGGTATAGGTACAGAAATTACCACAATTGTTCACGGTCACTGCCACTTGTTCCTTCACAGTACAACCTTCGGCAGAAGTCACTTCAACTGTATAGGTTGTGCTCTTCTTAGGAGCCAGGGTAACTGCGTTGGCATCACCACCTTCACTCCAGTTGTAAGACACGCCGCCACTTGCTGTAAGCGTTGTACCCAAACCGTAACATACTGTTCTGTCACCTTCTATTTTAGGAACCGGCAGTGAATTCACGGTTACTTTCATCTTCTTTGTATCCACACAACCCTTGTCGGTACTTACTTCAACCTCATACTCAGTAGTCTCTTTAGGCGAAACCTCTATCGAAGCATCGGTACGGTTTGCATTCATCCACCTGTAAGCAGCACCACCACCAGCGGTAAGGGTGATCTTGTCACCATAACAGATCGCCTTACTTTCTGTAAGTGTCACCTGGGGAAGAACATTTACAATAACAGCTACATTTTTATCGTCCCTGCAGTTTTCGCCGCTGGTCACCTCTACATTGTAAACTGTATTGGTATTGGGTTTCACTTTTATCGATGCAGTAGTTTCACCGGTACTCCATTTGAAGTTTGCACCACCGCTTGCAGTCAGGGTCGTTTCCTGGCCAAAGCAGATCTCTGTTGTGCCGGTTATATTGATAATCGGTTTATCGTTAACAAGTACGGTCACTTTCTTAGAATCCACACAACCTTTATCTGTTGTAACAACTACACTGTACTCGGTGGTAGCAGCTGGTTCAACAGTGATGGCAGCCGTAGTTGCACCTGTATTCCAGAGATAAGATGCTCCACCTGAAGCTGTCAGCGTAGTTCTGCCACCATAACAGATCACGGTATTACCTTCAATATTGATCTCCGGAAGCGGATTCACTGTAACAGTCACACTCTTTGAAGCAACACAACCTTTGTCAGTGGTCACTTCAACAGTGTACTCAGTAGTTACACCTGGATTTACAGTAATGGATGAAGATGTTGCTCCATTACTCCATTTGTAAGACGCACCGCCTGATGCGGTCAGCACTGTGCTGCCACCGAAGCAGATCACGGTATTACCAGCGATATCGATAACTGGAAGCGGGTTCACTGTTACGGTTACAGTTTTAGAATCCACACAACCTTTGTCAGTTGTTACTACAACATTGTATTCTGTGGTAGCAGAAGGATTCACTTCGATAGATGCAG
>JAHEFC010000227.1 GCA_024640385.1 Sphingobacteriales bacterium | reverse complement strand
GGCGCACTGGGTGGCGGCATCTCCGGATCAGGACCATCCATTTTCATGCTCAGCAAAGATGAATTGACGGCAAAAGAGGTTGAGAAAGAAATGGCTGCCATTTACGAAGCAGCAGGTATTGATTACAATACCTATGTCACCACAATCAATAACGAAGGTGTTAAGATAATTGCAGATGAAATACTTTAGCCTTAATAAGCAATCCGCAAATGTTGATTTCAGGGAGGCCACCATCCTGGGCCAGGCCCCGGACAAGGGATTGTATTTTCCTGAATCCATACCACAACATGGTTTCACCAGTGTTGAAAGCCTGCAGGGCCTCAGCCCTGAGGAAATCGGGTTTCGTGTGATGAAGCCCTATGTGGACCCCATGATCCCCGATGCGGAACTGAAAAGGATTATCAGGGAAACCTTATCCTTTGATATACCACTGGTACGCATAAACGAAAATATTTCTTCACTTGAATTATACCATGGTCCTACCCTCGCCTTCAAAGATGTGGGGGCAAGATTCATGAGCCGTTGCCTGGGATATTTCTCAAGGGAAAAAAAAGAGAAGATCATTGTGCTGGTGGCCACTTCCGGTGATACCGGCGGAGCGGTAGCAGATGGATTCCATGGCGTAGAAGGTGTTGAGGTGGTGATCTTTTATCCTTCAGGTAAAGTGAGTCCGGTCCAGGAACTTCAGCTTACCACTTACGAAGGCAATATCCATGCATTGGAAGTGCAGGGTGATTTCGATGCCTGCCAGAAAATTGTAAAGCAGGCATTTGCCGATGCGGAATTGAAAGATCAATTGTTCCTGACTTCTGCCAATTCGATCAACGTGGCCAGATGGCTGCCCCAGCAGATGTATTATTTCCTGGCGCTCCAGCAATGGAAAGAAAAAGAACTCCCCGTGGTTTGTGTGCCTAGTGGAAATTTCGGTAATATCTGCGCGGGTATGATGGCCTGGAGATCGGGATTACCCATCAAACATTTTGTTGCTGCATGCAATGCCAATGACGTTGTTACTCAATATCTTTTGAGCGGGGTGTACAAGTCAGCAACTGCCATACCTACCATATCCAATGCCATGGATGTTGGAGACCCCAGCAATTTTGTACGCATCCTGAATATTTTTGATCAGTCGTACCCGCAGCTTAAAGAACAGATCAGCAGTTACAGCATTACAGATGCAGAAACCGAAGAAACCATAGCAAAGGTTTACAATGATCATAATTATCTGCTTGATCCCCATGGTGCAGTGGCATATGCCGCGCTCGAAAGATACCTGGATGTAAATTCGGGATTCAAAGGCATGATACTGGAAACCGCACACCCTGTAAAGTTTCCCGGCAGTGTGGAAAAGATCCTCGGGCGCAGCCTTGAATATCCTCCCCAGGTTGAGAAGATCAGGAATAAAGAAAAGAAAAGCACCCTGATCAAACCTGTTTACCAGGACGTTAAGGATTTTCTTTTATCTGCTTATCTTCATTGATGACCATTGCGTTCATTCATGACCACCTGAGTTTTCTTCCTGAGATTGAGGCCTACCAGGTTTTCTTCTCCAGCCGAGGATTTTCCACCATGGTGCTTGATTTCAAAGAATGGAAAAACAGTTCAGCCAAAATTGATGTGGAATGGATGATGATGGGCACTGATATTTCTAAAAGAACTTCTGCGGTACGCATCCATGACTATGCATCCTCGTCTGCCCCGCCTTTCATGAAACTAAAAAACAGTTTCAAATCCAGATTCAATACTAAACCTGATTTCAGGTTGTTTCTCAATGGCTATGTGAGAGACTGCTTTCATTTCAATGATGGCATACCTTGGGGCATTAGGGATATGGGTATAGATTCCGGTCTCTACATAGACGGCCAAACGGAAAAAAAATTCGACTTCATTTATACAGGATCTGTGAAGGCAGACCGTAAGGTGACTGATCTGCTCAATCGGTTCATTCAAAAAGATCTTTCATCCCGGACTTTGCTGATTCTCAGTCGTGATTATGAACATATCGCAAACGAATACCGGCATTATTCCAACATCGTGTTCAGGGGACCTGTTTCTAAACCGGAAGTAGCTCGATATCTAAGTGAATCCCGTTTCGCCATCAATTATATTCCGAACCGTGAACCATATAACAAACAGACCTCTACCAAATTCCTGGAGTACCAGCAGTTCAATATACCAGTGATCACTACAGATTATCCCTGGCTTCGTGAGTTTGAAAATAAATACGGGGGTATATTTTTCAAGATCGACGCCACTATGAAAAAATTGAATTGGGAAGATCTTTTATCGTTCCCCTTTCGCTCCGGAGATCTCAGTAGTTGGAGTTGGGACAAACGGATCGAAGAGAGTGGAGTGCTTGAATTTCTCGCAAGTCAAAAGTCAAAAGTCAAAAGTCAAAAATGATTACTTGTTTTTGACTTTTTACTTTTTACTTTTGACTTTGCAACATGCTTTGGTCCGATAAAATCATCGCCTACAACAAACAACTCCAATTCAGCGGTAAATTACCCAGGGGCATCAGCATCATGAACCCCTATGCCGAACGTGCTGAGGCATGGAAGGCAAGTGAAGCTTTCTATAAAAAATTTTACCATGATCAGGAGCCTCGTAAACTGATCCTGGGTATCAATCCGGGCCGCCATGGTGCCGGAGCAACTGGAATTCCTTTCACAGACCCGAAGAGGCTGACAGAGGTAGATATCCCCTGGAATGGAGCCCTTTCACACGAACCCTCATCCGTGTATGTCTATGACATGATAAGCGCTTATGGAGGTCCTGAGGCCTTTTACAAGCGATATTTCATCAACTCAGTAAGTCCATTAGGATATACGATCAGGAATAAGGCGGGAAAAGATGTGAATTTCAATTATTACGATACGACCGCCCTTTTTAAAAAGGCTCTCCCTTTCATACATTCCAACCTTGAACAATTAAGATCAATGGACTTTGATATGGATACTGCTTTTGTGCTGGGCGTGAAGAATGCAAAATGCCTGGAGCAGATCAACCAGAAAGGAAAATACTTCAGGGAGCTGGTGGTACTGGAGCACCCGAGGTACATTATGCAGTATCAACTAAGGGCGAAGTCATTCTTTATAGATAAGTATCTCGCGGCCCTTAGCTGATATTGCATAATGTACAATGTGATGAATGTGATGAATGTGGGAATGTGATGACTTCTACCACATTCCCACATTCATCACATTTATCACATTCGACATGAAATCGATAACAAATAAAAAACCCCGACGATGTCGGGGCTTTTTTATTTAGTTATCGAATTTCAGGTCGAGTCCTAGTCCTCGCAATTCATGTACAAGTACATTGAACGATTCCGGTACACCGGCGCGTGGAATATTATCTCCCTTAACGATCGCTTCGTATGTTTTAGCACGACCAATGATATCGTCAGACTTGATGGTCAGCAGTTCCTGCAGGATGTTGGCAGCACCATAAGCTTCCAGTGCCCAAACCTCCATCTCACCAAACCTTTGTCCACCGAACTGTGCCTTACCACCCAACGGCTGCTGTGTGATCAGGCTGTATGGTCCGATAGAACGTGCGTGCATCTTATCATCCACCATGTGGTGCAGTTTCAGCATATAGATAATACCTACGGTTGCTTTCTGGTGGAAACGTTCCCCGGTTTCACCATCATAGAGATAGGTGTGGCCAGAGCTCGGCAGACCTGCTTTCGTGATCAGATCCCTGATCTCTTCGTGGGTTGCACCATCAAAGATCGGTGTGCTGAATCTGGTGCCCAGCTTTTCACCGGCCCATCCGAGGATGGTTTCGTAGATCTGACCCAGGTTCATCCTGGAAGGTACACCCAATGGGTTCAGTACGATATCAACAGGAGTACCGTCTTCAAGGAATGGCATGTCTTCCGCCCTTACGATCTTGGCTACGATACCTTTGTTACCGTGACGGCCCGCCATCTTATCACCCACTTTCAGCTTACGCTTAACAGCGAGATATACTTTCGCGAGTTTCAGAACGCCTGCTGGTAATTCATCACCAATGGAGATGTTGAATTTCTCACGCTTGTAACGTCCGAGTTCCTCGTTGTACTTGATATTAAAGTTGTGCAGCAGGATGTTGATCTGTTCGTCGATCTTGGCATCTCCTGTCCATCCCAGCGGGTTAACGTTCTGATAATCGATACCAGACAGGTTCTTCGCACTGAACTTCGCGCCTTTTCCGATCAGCATCTCACCGAAGTTATTGGTAACACCGGCAGATGGTTTTTCTTTCACCAGGCTCTGCAGTTTAGAGATCAGGATCTCTAACAGTTCCTTCTCATTCTCAACGTGAACCTTCTCCAGTTTTTCAACGGCAGCTTTTTCACGAACCTTGGCATTCTTATCTTTCTTGGCGCGCTGGAACAGTTTCTTACCGATAACAACACCTTCAGTGCCACTTGGTGCTTTCAGCGATGCATCTTTTGCATCACCTGCTTTATCACCGAAGATGGCGCGGAGCAGTTTCTCTTCAGGGGTAGGATCTGATTCACCCTTAGGTGTGATCTTACCGATGAGGATATCGCCTTCCTTCACCTGTGCACCGATACGGATGATACCATACTGATCCAGGTCTTTGGTTGCTTCTTCAGAAACGTTTGGAATATCCGGTGTCAGTTCTTCTTCACCGAGTTTTGTATCGCGGACTTCCAGTTCAAATTCAGAAATATGTACTGAAGTGAACAGGTCATCTTTAACCACCTTCTCGCTGATCACGATGGCATCCTCGAAGTTGTAACCTTTCCATGGCATGAATGCCACTTTCAAGTTGCGACCCAGGGCAAGCTCACCATTCTTCACCGCATATCCTTCTGTAAGGAAATCTCCGTTTTTCACACGCTGGCCTTTCTTAACGGCAGGCTTCAGGGTGATACAGGTTTCCTGGTTGGTCTTGATATATTTTGTAAGCCTGTACACGATCAAATCGTCTTCAAAGCTTACCAGTTTCTGTGCTTCGTCGCGCTCATAACGAACATGGATCTCGTTGGCGTCAACAAACTCGATCACACCTTCTCCATCTGCATGGATCTGGATCCTTGCGTCACGTGCTGCTTTTCCTTCCAGGCCTGTACCTACAATCGGAGAATCAGGCAGGATCAACGGAACCGCCTGGCGTTGCATGTTCGATCCCATCAGCGCACGGTTGGCGTCATCATGCTCCAGGAACGGAATCAGAGATGCAGACAAACCTACGATCTGGTTAGGAGCTACGTCCATGAACTCAACTTCTCCCGGATCCAGGATCGGGAAGTCACCAGTCTGGCGTGCCTTGATCTTCGGCTCAGCAAATTCATCCTTATCTGTAAGAGGGATGTTGGCCTGGGCGATCTTGGCAATATCTTCTTCCTCAGCACTGAGGTAAGTAAGCTTTTTCATGTCCACCTTGCCATTGTCCACCTTGCGGTATGGCGTCTCGATGAAGCCCATCTCGTTGATCTTCGCATGCACACAAAGTGTGGAGATCAGACCGATGTTTGGACCTTCAGGAGTTTCAATGGTACAAAGGCGACCATAGTGTGAGTAGTGTACGTCACGCACCTCGAAACCTGCACGCTCACGGCTCAGACCGCCTGGGCCGAGGGCAGAAATACGACGTTTGTGCGTGATCTCGGACAGCGGGTTGGTCTGATCCAGGAACTGGCTCAGCTGTGATGTTCCGAAGAAGGAGTTGATCACAGAAGAAAGGGTTCTGGCATTGATCAGGTCAACTGGTGTGAACACCTCGTTGTCCCTTACGTTCATACGCTCACGGATGGTACGTGCCATACGGGCAAGACCCACACCGAACTGGGCATATAACTGCTCTCCCACTGTACGTACACGACGGTTGCTGAGGTGATCGATGTCATCGATCTCAGCCTTACCGTTGGTCAAACGAACGAGATATTTTACGATCTCGATGATATCTTCTTTATTCAGTGTTTTCTGATCCAGCGGGAAGTCCAGGTTGAGTTTCCTGTTGATCTTGTAACGTCCCACCTCGCCGAGGTCGTAACGCTTGTCACTGAAGAATAATTTGTCGATGATACCGCGTGCTGTTTCATCATCCGGCGCATCGGCTCCACGGAGCTGGCGATAGATATGTTGCACGGCTTCCAGTTCTGAGTTGGAAGTATCTTTGTTCAGGGTATTGTAGATGATGGCATAGTCGCCGCTCACTTCTTCTTTCTGGATGAATACGCTCTTCACTTCCATCTCGATGATGGTAGCGATCTCTTTAGGACCCAGAACGGTATCCCTTTCCATCACCACTTCGTTACGCTCGATGGATACCACTTCACCTGAATCTTCATCTACGAAATCTTCCACCCAGGTACGGAGAACGCGGGCAGCGAGGCGCTTGCCTTCATATTTCTCCAGGCTTTTCTTATCAGCCTTCACTTCGTCTGCCATGCCGAACAGTTCAAGGATATCCTTGTCTGTTTCGAAGCCGATAGAGCGAAGCAGGGTAGTTACCGGGAATTTCTT
>JAHEFC010000545.1 GCA_024640385.1 Sphingobacteriales bacterium | reverse complement strand
ACCGATTGGAATTCATAATAAAAATTATTGACAAAAGCCCCCGGCGGAACTATGGTGCCATTCAAACGTACAGTTGATGTGGCATCGGGCCGGATGATTCTGAAATAATTGGTGGGCCTGGTCATACTGGGCACGGTTATGTATTTCTTCCCCCAGGTACTGATCGGGTAAACCTGCTGGTAGAGGTTGTCTGAAGATGTAACACTGGTACCGCAGCCAATGCCTATCCTACCGCTCCCTGAGTAAACCGCTATTTTTTTACAGCCTGCACCGGTACTGATTGAACGGATGGAAGACCCCGTAAGATCCGTTTTGGACAGCACCTGGTAGATCTCGCCTTTATTGAGCGTTTCAGTGAATGGCGTATTGGCGGGTTTGCCGCCCACCGTGGCCGCTACGGGGTTGATCTCCACCGTAGTATTGTCTTCCGTTGCCACAACAAAAAAGAATGAATAGGCATCACCAATATTAGCCTGGGCATACTGGGTATAATTGATCGAATAGTATTCACGTCCCAGTGTGGCCACAGGCAAAACAAGGGTTGCGCCCGATACTGCCTGGTAATAAAGGTGGGCATATACTACTATAGGCCGTTCCGCTACCACATGGATCCCTTTGTTGAATTTTCCTTCCTGGTCCAATGTAGCGGACTGGGGAATGGTGACCGATGCGATCTGATTGGCAGTTATGCTTACCGTTGTGGTAAAAGCAAGACCGGGGATCTCTACTGTTGCACTGGTGTTCACGTCTGAAGTGAAATAAAGATCAAGACCCTGGCCATTATTGGTGTACATGACCTGGTGGTTGCCGTAACCTATCCAGAACTCCTTTCCTTTGTTAGAAAAGTCCTGTGCGAGGGATACGGAGGAGGTGAAAAGAAGAGCTAAAATGAGCCAGACATTTCTCATGCAGAACCTTCCTCAAATAAGGGGAAACGAATATAATTAAAAAGCTGCTCAAATGGAAGCGTTTGTCAATAATGCAAGGCTGTGATTTCCCTCATTGAAGATCAGGTCAATGATGCTGACGTTGGGCTGAAATCCCAACCGGTCCTGAAATACCTGCGGATACACGGGTAAGTCCTTTGTATACATCGGGTTCTGAAAATCAGAGGGCTTGCATGGTCTCTGCTGAAGCGGACCTGTTCCCGGGGATCTCTGGTCCAGAGTACTTAATTCAATATTTGCTTTAAGTGTCCTAATTGTCCATCTCATTAACTCCAGGTTCCATTCACTCAACAGGTCATATCGTTTTTCAAAGAAAGGCGCCAGGCCGGGTTCATAGAATTCAAACCATGGCGAGCGGCGATATGCCGAGGTGATGGTGCGCCAGTGCCTGAGCTGCCAGTTCTGACTATTGTCTATCCTGACATCCTTCAATACCTGCCTGGTTTCACGCCCACCAACCAATGGAATGGAAAGCGTGGTCAAGCCATTTGCCGCGGGTATAATGGCCCTGTTCATAAAACTCATTTTCCGGAACCTTTCATATAAAGGAAATTGAATATCCGTATCATTTATTGAAATTTTAATCGATATAATTGGCGCAAAATATTGTAATTCAATTAATTGCATATATATAGTATCGTAACTACTGTATTAGGTATTTAAGGCAGTATTTTGCCATTTTTTGCCGGTTTAAATAGCTTTTTTCACTTCAACTAACCATCGTATTAAATTGAATAACTGGATGTTATGCATAAATTCACTTGCTATTAAATTTAGACCTTTTAAAGGCTGATTAAAACAAATGATTTCCAATAATTTTAGCAGGATATTCACAGCCTGTTAGCAGCAAAAATCGTTTGTTTTATTTTTCTGAACTAATTTGCCTCCAGAATTTCCAATGGTAAAATCTTTCCTGTTTATTCTGACCCTGGGTTTTGCTACCCTCTTCCTGAGGGAGCCCGAGTTTGTTGACGCCCGGAATTTTGGGCTGAAATCGCTCGGCACCAAGACCTCCACAGTAACTGCTGATCTGTTTTATTACAACCCCAATAACATGGGTTTACAGATGAAGAAGGCTGAAGTGGATGTGTACATTGACGATAAATTCCTGGGGCATTCACTGTTGGACACGCTGATATTCATCCCTAAAAAAGACACATTCTCTTTCCCGGTAAATCTGGAAGTAGAGATGAAAAATATCTTCCCCAACGCTTTTTCTCTTTTGACAAAAACGGAGATCGACCTTAGAATTGAAGGAACTGCCAAGGTGGGCAAAGGCGGCATTTTTTTGAATGTCCCGGTTAGGTACCAGGGGAAGCAAAGAATCAGGTAACAGGTAACAGGCTGCAGGATGCAGCGCTGTTTTTCTGCAACCTGCCACCTGCCACCTGCTTACTGCTTCTTATGTCCTCCGTCTTCCGGCTTTTTGCAGGTTTTAGGAAGTAGTTTATAAGAATCTTCATTGGCTTTGGTATCGTCAGCATCATAGCCTGCATTATTAATGGCAGTTCTGATGTTTTCGATATTG
>JAHEFC010000018.1 GCA_024640385.1 Sphingobacteriales bacterium | reverse complement strand
AGGGTGGCATTTGAAACCTCGCTTGATGGCAGAAATTTTTTCCCGGTGGAAACCATTGAAAATCCCTACCCACTAACACAACAAAGCAAGATCAACGATATCTATAATTTCGCTACTTCGCCCCAAACACTGCAGGCCCGCTATATACGTATCGTTGCCCACAATATGAATACTCCCCCCTACTGGCATCATGCTGCCGGAACAGGAGCTTGGATATTTGCAGATGAAGTGGTGGTAAGATAGTTATACCCTGATCCGCCTGTCGCTTATGGAAGCACTTAGCCTGGCCGCATGGGCGTAGCCTTTTTCAGCAGGCGTAGGGGAAACAAAATGACTGCTGCGTCCTTCTATGCTGATCCTACCCGCAGGGTCCAGCGTTACGAAGCAGTAAAGAGGATCGGCATACATGGCCTTGGCACCGTCCGAACCAAAGCCCTCGCCCACATAATAATAAGATGAACTATTGATATGAAAATATTGAACCCCGTTGATCACCATATGATTGTCAAGGTGATGGTGCCCACAGAAACAGGCGATCACTTTTGGATGCTTTGAACCGGAATTCGCATCGTCGATCACCTTTCTGACGTCCAGTTTGTTGGGCACAGTATATCCTGTCCAGATATCATCAAAAGATTGATGGGAAATGATGATGGTAGGCATTCTCATTTTTAGCAGATCTTCCTTCAGCCATTCGATCTGTTCTGGATTGACAAGGTCGCGTCGGGGATTCTCAATGTAAAAGTTTGCATTTGCATAATCAATGTATTTCCCGTCTGTAAGAATATGATTACAGTCCATCACCACAAAATGAAACTCTCCCTGGTCAAATGAATAATATGGCTTCTCCATCCCCCAGAGTTCCATGATCTGTTTTTTATTGCCCTTGTCCATATCGTGATTGCCAAGCACATGATACTTCGGACCGGAAAACTTTTCCCATATATTCATGAAAGACCTGGCCTCGGTAGTAGGATGACAAAAATCTCCGCCCTGTAAAATAAAGTCTGGCTTTCTCTGATTGGCTCTCGCGATAAAAGCTTCCAGTCTGCTTCCCGCATCTGCACAATAACCATGATGCACATCGGTGATCCAACCAATGGTCAGGGTCTTGTTTTTGCCGGTTAAAAATGGTGTGAATGCAAAGCTTCTCGTAAATACCGAACCGGCTGCGGCAACAGATATTCCTTTTACGAAATCCCGCCTTTTCATGTCGATCTCCTATTTCGGCAAAAGTTACAATTTTCGGTTCAGCACAAAACTGAAATCTGCATTTCCCGTGTAGGGCTGGCCGTCTTTGCCCAGAAAATAAAGGATGTTCTCGTCCAACCGCAGCAGTGAGATCGACCTTTCAGGATCATCGGGGTTGAGCTGAATGATCCATGCCTGGGAATCCGTTTTCTTAATAGACCATTTTCCACTCACATCGGTAACATCATAAACGATCCTCCGGGCGGAATAGGTTGTGGGCTGCAGGGTTAGGGGATCGCGGTTTAGTATGATCCGCCATTTAAATTTAATACAGGCTGGATCAACAGTAATACTATGGTCTTTCGCAAACTCGGTACATGGGGTTCTGCCGTCAAAAACCCATTGCCTTGCCGTATCTGTAAATGATAGTTTGTAAGAACTTAATACTGCAGCATGGTGAACTGGGTTCTGTGCGTTCAAAGTATAACTCCAGCCTCCATTGCCCACCATCAATTGTTGATCCGGTGTCAGGATGTGAAAAACGTTATCATTGACCTTCGTAAGTAACAATTCACCCTTGAACCCCTTCGATTTCAGGTGATATATGTTTTGGGTGATAGTGTAGTCTCCCTGATAAGATAACTGTTGTCCGCCCCCTATAAATCCAAGTGTATTGGGTTTGCCCTCACCGAAAGAAATGTTCAGATCAAAAGTTCCGGTTCCTTTTAATACAAGGTTCCACCTGATAAAATCAACTTTTGTATTTGCTGGTATGGATAGGACCGCCTTGACGGGTTCATCACCTGGAGTACTGGCAATAAATACTTTAGATGGATCGGGGGATACACCGGGATAAATTACCGATGTAAGCAGGGCAACCGCTATGACCATCTTAGTAAACATGAATTATAAGTTAAGCAATCATTTGTTAACTAACTTTAAAATTCAAAACCAGAACAGATGGAAAGCTATGATACACTGAGCGAAGCAATCACAGCATTGCGCTCCCAGGGCTATACGGAAGACTTCAACCTGCAACAGAACTGTATTGAATGCAGGAACGGACAATACAGTCTTTCACCTGATGAATTCCATATAGAAAAAACTTTTCGTTTCGAAGGAGCCACTAATCCGGATGATGAATCCATTCTTTATGCCATCTCATCTTCCAAACATGATCTGAAAGGCGTACTTGTGAATGCCTATGGGATCTATAGCGAGCCTTTGATGGATGAAATGGTAAAGAAACTGTCGTTCGGTTAATTCAAGGACTACGCTCAGCAAACAGACCACCTAGGGCACATTGTTATTACTAATATTAATAACAATAGGATATGCCTGTTATTAAGTCTACCTTACTATAGATATACCCTCCCAACTAATATTCCATTTTCTGTGTAGGTTATAACCCACCTCTAGAAAACAAGAATCAATACTTCGGAACTGACACCGAAGCGCCCTGATATGCGGATTCGTTTTTCAAAACACAGAAGAAGCAAGAGCAGTTGCCAAAAAAAAGGTCCTATGGTAAGAATAACACTAAAAATCCTGATCTTGATTGTATCGCTTATGGCTTCTTGCAAGAAAGATGAAACGCTTCAAACACCATCCAACAAACCTCCGGTTGCCAAAGCGGGCGCAGACAAAACTATTTACATCCCCGAAACCGAAACCATCCTGGATGGCAGTGGTTCATATGATCCCGAATCAACAATAAGCACCTTTGTTTGGCGAAAAATAAACGGGGCAGATGTCTCCATGAGATATTATAATAATCTCCTGGGAGTCGATGTTAAATATATGAAAGAAGGGATATATCAATTCGAGCTCAAAGTATCCGATCCGGAAGGACTGGTCTCAATGGATACAGTAAAGGTGGCAGTGATCGATGATTTCGCAATCGGCAAATCTCCGGTAGTGGCCTTTTTGTGTCAAACAAGAACCTTAGCCAGTCCGAATACAGATATCTTTCTTACTGCTTCCGCCTATGTGGAAAATAATAACAACACCAGGTACAAATTGTCGGAAGGAGTAAGTGTATCTCAAATATCAGGCCCATCCCAAGCTAACTTCTATATTGTAAACGACAGCGCAGGTGTTACAGGAGTAAAGGCAGAAAACCTATCATTAGGAATATACCTTTTTAAGATTGATGTTGAAAGAAAAGGATTGAAATCATCTGACACTGCTTCCCTGCGCGTGATAAATGATACCCTAATTGGAAAAGAATACTTTTTTGAAACCAGGTGGCAGAAAGATGATATTACCGGTAATGTTGTTGCCCTGGCACCAGAACGCCCGGATCTTTTCTATTATAACTCTTTGCGTAAAACTGAAGTCTGGATCAAAAATGAGGGTCAGGACTGGATTCAAATAGATAACGATCCTTTTGATTATGCAGATGTTTTCTATTATTCCATTGGGAACTGTGAATCTAGATTGCAGGTCTTCACCAATCTTTTTACTGGAACTTCATTGATAGAAAAAAAAGTAACGATCAGGATTAAATATTATCAATAACATTTTGTTCAATTCAAATACTTGACAATTTTCTAACTTGTTGGCATAAGACCAACAAATGGGTATCCCTTTTAAATTAAAACTGTTGCTGTTTTTCGACAAGATCATTGACAGAACAGACCCTTCTACGCTCACCCCGGAACGGTCCAGGAAACGGATGGTGGCAAGTATTAACAAAGCCAGGTCTTTCATTCAATACCCCAACGAGCTGTTGCATGAAGTCAAAGAAGAAAAGATCCCGGTATCGGGCGGAGAACATATCAAACTTCGGATCTACCGCGCCATAGCTGAGGCCGGTTTGCCCCTGATCGTCTACTTCCATGGAGGCGGCTGGGTCCAGGGAAACCTTGAAACGCATGACAATACCTGCAGGAGACTAGCCAAACACAATAACGCAGTGGTTGTAGCTGTTGATTATCGTCTTGCGCCTGAAAATCCCTTCCCCATTCCGGGCGAAGATTGCTATACTGCCACTTGCTGGGCTGTTGAACACGCCCGTTCCATGGGTGCTGATTCAAATAAACTGATAGTGATGGGCGACAGTGCAGGCGGAAACATGGCGGCTGTAGTGGCACTGATGGCCAGGGATAAAAATGGGCCGCCTATCGCTCTGCAGGTGCTCATTTATCCTACACTCGATGCAACGCTAAGCATGCCATCCATTCACAAATTGGGTAAAGGTTACCTGCTCACCGAGGCCATGATGCATTGGTACAGGGACCATTACTGTGGCAATGAACCAGATAAACAACAGCCTTATCTCTCACCCGTGTTTGCACCTGACCTGAAAAACCTCCCTCCAGCACTCATCATCACAGCAGAATTTGACCCGCTCAAAGATGACGGCGAACTATATGCGAAAAGACTGAAGGAAGCTGGCAACAAACTGTTCTTTTCTGAATACCAGGGCATGGTGCATGCATTTTTCGCCATGCCAAAACTGCTCAAAGCGGCACGTGAAGCAGAACTGCAGATCAGTAGCGTAATAAAAAAAATCTTATCATGAAACACCTCTCAATTTTTCTGATCTTATTTTGTCATGCCACGATCGGCCATACACAGCCGAAAACTGTTGAAACCGGGAAAAAATGGCTGGATATAGATTATGCTGGTGACGGCATCATAGGGCATAAACTGGATATACATCTTCCTAAAAATGGCAAGGCACCTTTCCCTGCTGTGATCTGTATTTATGGAAGCGCCTTCTTCTCCAATTCTTCAAAAGCAACAGTTTTCGAATCCGGTATAGGACAGGCTTTACTGGATGCCGGCTTTGCAGTGATCAGCATTAACCACCGCTCCAGCCGTGATGCTATTTTCCCGGCACAGATCCAGGACGTTAAAACGGCTATCCGGTATATCAGGACAAATGCCGGGAAGTATGATCTGAAAAAAGAAAAGATCGGTATCACAGGCTGGTCTTCCGGAGGCCATCTATCATCCATGGCAGGGACAACAGGCAACCTGAAAACAGGAGAATATAAAGACTTCAAAGTTGATCTGGTGGGTGCCGATCCGAAATATGCAGAACAATCAGATGCAGTTCAGGCTGTTGTTGACTGGTTCGGGCCAACAGATTTTTTAAGAATGGACAGCTGCGGAAGCACAATGAACCATAACGATGCAAAGTCACCGGAATCTATACTGGTAGGCGGATTGATCCAGGAAAACAAAGAAAAAACCAGGCTTGCTGATCCGGCTTTTTATGCAATAAAAGATAATCCTCCCTTCCTGATCTTTCATGGAGACAAGGACCCACTGGTCCCTTTTTGCGAAAGCGAATATTTCTACAATGAACTGAAATCAAAAGGCGTTAGTACATCGTTTGAGCCTGTTGCCGGCGGAGGACATGGCCCGGGTGTTATGATCGATAAGTATTTTGTAATGATGGTGGATTTCTTCAAAACACATCTTTGATCACAGATAACTCAACCACCATTTTTCTTTGTGACTGGTTTTATATTTGTCATACCATTTACACAGGGGATAAAGAATCAGAATCACGAATGCCCAAATAAAGTATATAACGGGCAATGAAAATCCGAAACCTTCGGGACGGAAATTCCTGAGTCCCCTGGTAATGATGGTTTGGTGCCAGTCAATGCCGGCTATAACCAGTGCCGCCGTTGCAAGAAGATGGATAAGATAGAGATGCACCAGGTAAAAGAACATCGGCACACGTCCAAAATGCAAAATAGGCTTGGACCAACTCCCTAACGGCTTCTCCATCAGGCCAAGGAAGATCAATGAAGGACCCAGGGTCATGAGGCTATACAATAAAGAAGGAGGATATTTGGTGGTATTGATAAATGACATCAGTGTGAACAATCCATCTTTCTGCTCCTCCCATTTCGACTGATCACCATACAGATTGGATGCCCGTAAAGCGATGAACAATAGAACCGCAGTGCTGCCGATGATCAACAGATACTTTCTCCGCAAAGCAGGCATAACATCTTTAGCATAAAGGCTCCCGAGTGAATACCCCAAACTCATGATACCGATCCAGGGCAATACCGGGTAGTTTGTACTGAAGCCGCGACCGATGAATTCAAATCGCATGGGTTCATGCAGTGCAGCCCATAAGAATGCCTTGAATGAATTTTCTTCCAGCACAAGACCATCCAGCAAATTATGCCCGAACAGGATAAGCAGGCCGATGATCAGGATCATATAACGTGGAAGATATATCAACACTGAAAGTGCGATCATACTTATGCCCAGGGCCCAGATCACCTGGAGGGGATTGAAGGTAAAATTGGGATCAAAAAACCAGCCGAAATTGACGATCACAAGCTCCACAAAAACCAGCCATAGTCCTCGGGTGAACAGGAATCGGGAAAGTTCGGATTTTGATTTTCTCTGACTGATCAGGCTGGCTGAAGTACCTGCCAGAAAAACAAAAACAGGTGCACAGAAATGCGTGATCCATCTTGTAAAAAAAAGTGCGGGATAGGTCTTGTCAAGATCCGTAGGATTAAAATCATGACCACCAGCAAGAAAATAACCGCGCACATGATCGAGGGCCATAATAATGATCACAATGCCGCGAAGCAAGTCTATCGACTCAATACGCTTAGGGGTTGATGTCAAAATGTTGGAGTTTGAGGAAATTAAATATAGCGAATCGCTTTTACGAAAGCGCAAATGGCGTAATACTATTCAGGTATTCATTTGCGATCTGCCAGGTTCCTGCTGACAAACTTATCGTACTCTATTTTGAATTGCTCATGCTTATCTTTCCCGTCAATTTTCTTTTCAATGCCTGTTCCCGATTGCCTGGCCATATCGTAATAAGCCTGCGGAAGATCATCGATATAGAGTGGGGGAAGCACACCAGATGAACTAAGTCCGAGATAAACAGCCATCATGGAAAAAAGAGAAATCAGCAACCCGGATCTATCCTTTGTGTCGATGATCCACTTGAATGCCGAAATGTTCTCTCCCTCTACCAGGAGATTCCCTTTTATCACTGCACTAATAAGGAAAACGACCATGACAAGAAACCCGGCCAGGCCTGAGATCTTAGAGACCAGCGGAGAAAAAAGTCCTGTGATGATGTAAATAATAAATAATAGAATACTAAGGTAAAACGTCACGATCAGCAATGACAACGCACGGTTTACGCCTTTAAGTTTATGATAGGCCATGGTCAGTTTTCTAACGTAAAGCCCTGCCAGAAGCAAGCCGGCCGCAACAAAAATCACTTCCGTGACCATGGAATGTATGTTGAATACATTTAGGGCATAAATAAATGAAAGTATGCTCAGGCTTACCAATTCAAGCTCTGTAAAAACATCCTTCGCCTCCTTTTTCATTACATACTTCACGAATTGATACAGAAACAACAAACCAAAAGCAAATGCTACGAAACCCAGTAGTCTGAGGCCATAGGAATTCTGGGCCATGGAAGCGAAGGCACCCATGATGAGCAGCACAAACAGCAGGAAATATATGGTATTGTAAGTCTTCATTAGTTTGGAATGAAATTCTGAAAGATGAGATACCAGTCTATATATCTGTCCATGTTCTTCCAGCTTGTATTGCCGGCTTTTTTCTCTTTTGCTCTTGCCGCCTCTAACAGGATGGCGGCCCTGCATTCCAGGTCCTGGGCTTCGGTCAGAGTGGCGGGGATCGCCTTCAGGGCCCTGTAATAATTCCCTTCATAGGCCAGTCCGGAAACTCTTGCGAATACCCCGTCATATTTCACATTCTGCGGAAGATCACGCAGCACCTCCACAGCTTCTTTATCAATTGCGCTACTTCCAATTTCAGACAGAACCTGTACCTGCAAAGTTCTCGGTTCCAGATCGGCTACAAATTCAGCAAAGTCGATCTTCCTGAAAATGGCATATGCTGAATCCAGGAAAACGAAACTTGATGGTTCGGTACCATTCCGGAAAAGCCTCTCGGCGATGTTCAGATAAGTGACCATCTTCTTCCTGTCTGTTTCAAAAAGACCTGCGAGTTTATTGGCTTCTTTGATATGCCCCGTACTGGCAAGATTAACTGCCAGGTAATTCATCATATTCAGTATAAAGATCTTTTCGAGATACTCATATTTGTTTGAGGAACGCACAAGATGTTCCAGGTCCACATGGCCATATTGCTTCATGCCTTCGGCGCTGTCTCCGCTATCAAAGGCACGATTTGCCAGAACAAGCCTTATAATATTACGGTCAAAATTCTGCCCTTGCGGATGATGGTCAACAAAATCAAGAATAGCCCGCAAAGTGGAATCCGGCATGTCAAAATTGTTGGAATAACTATTGGGCGGGCTGTTTACTTTCCATTCGAAAGCTTTTGCCAGCCAGAAATGTATGCTCTCAAGATCATCTGAGGTTTTGTACAATTCAGAAAGTAGATTGTTTCTTTTTAAATAATTGAAAAAATAATTGCTGTGGTAAGCCCAGCTGAACCATCCATCCCTGTAGTCGGGATAGATGAACAGGTCCCTTCTTTTTACGTCGCTGGTTCTTACACCATCGCCATTATAGATCAATGTGACAGACTGCTTACTTTCAAGATAATTTGAATCTATACTCCTGTAAAGGTCAATGGCTTTCCCTAACCATCCGTCCAGTCGTGCAACATCAGGAGACATTTTCCTGTCGTACCAGTACTTGTGATAAAACATCGCCTTTCTTTTGTTTTGCATGGCGAGTTGAAATTTCCTTTCCTCCGGATCTTTGATCTGCTCTAAGATCGACTCATAATCTTCAAGCATGGCATCGAAGGCGGTACGATCTGCATAATACAGATTGGGGAAAACGTAACCACGGGTTGAGCGCTGCGAATTGGGGTCCACATTCAGTCCATGGAGGTGAGATATATACCCTGCACGGATGATGGCATTGCGAAGAAGCGTTTGGGGCGGATTATCCCTGGTATTGTCATTGATCCATTTTAACAAGCCGGGTACCTGGTTGCGGTGCCCGAACTGGTATAAGTAACCAATGATATTGATATGATTATTCAACACCCTGGCCAGTTCAAAATAATCCCGCATATTGTTTTCAAGGATCTTTCTGAAACACCATCCTATACCCGCCGTATCGCCGGCTGCCGCATACAGTGAAGCCAGTGTATGAAATCCGCCGTTAAAATCAATGGGCATACGGCCATTGGTTTCATAACTGCCTTTAGGATAGTATAGATTGAATGCAGCCTCGGCACGCTGATTTGACAAAGGAGAGATCTCGTTCAGCAGTGCCCTGATCTGATCCTGTGAGGGATTTCCAATAGACAGCCAATATTGAATAGCCGCATTCATCTGGCCCGGTATGATAGGGCGGTACATTTTCCCGTCTTTCAGGAATCTCAACACCAGGTCATAATTAGCCCCCGCAACATTCAGCAGGTTCTTATTCTTTTCCGGGTTTGGATTGTAATACTCATCCATGGCCAGGAGAACAGAAAGTTTATTCCGCTCTGAAAGTAACAACTCAGGTGTAGCTGATGGTTCCGGCTCCAACAGATATCTGGTAACCTTAGAAACCAAGGCGCGCTTTAAATCAGTCTCGCCTGATTTATCTATATATAACAGTTGCTTATAGATCTCAATACCAATGGTGACGCGGTTACGGTAATCAAGTTTTTCGAGATTTGATATCAATGAGCCGGTATCATTTCTTTCTTCTACAAGAAGATAGACAGCTTTAACCGGAAGATTTACTTCCTGCTTACTTAGCAGCTGCGCTGCTTCCTCGTTGATCCGGCTGACCACTGATTCATTCTTTTTCTGCTCGGCATCGTACCAGTAAAAACCGGTCAACCCCAGCATAACGAGGATCGCAACGATAGTGGCAATTCGCTGTGGGCCATATTTCATGAATGCACGCGTGATCATTTCCTTACGTGCACTCTTCTTCAGAAATTCCCTGGTATCAGCCAGCACTATTTCTGCCTCGCGGAGAGACTCCTGCTGGTCTTCCCTGGCTTCTCCATATCGTTTTATCCACCCTGCATTGGGCTTGCAGTTATCGTACCAGTTCTCAAAATATGTCAGAGGTCCGATAGGCAACAGGTAGTTTTTACTCTTCCCGCTTTGCTTCCATCGGTTGAGCTGTTTCTGAAAATCAAGGAAGGTGGAATAGAATTCAAATTCTTTGTTCGCCCATTGATTTAGCTTATTCCAGTTACGGATCAGGCTTTCATGGGTAATATCCAGCACAGTACCCGGCTGAAGTCTGTGTGTTGCAGGGTCTTCTGTTTTAAACGGCCTTAAGAAAGAGTTTCCTTCCTCCCTGTATGTATTCAACACTTCTCCTACAACATCTTCCGTCAACCCCGGATGGTTGATGATCCGGGTGATCTCTTCCAGTGTCATCCGGTTGCGGACCGCCCTGCTGTTATCTATCTTGGTAAGACAGCTAAAGGCCAAAGCGATAATCCGCTTGGCATCCTGTTGAGTGATCGGCCTTCCGGGATGTTTTGTATTATATAGCTCCCATGCATTCTCATACAAAAGATTAGCATGGATCTCGATGATCTTATTCAACCCCGTGTCCTGATAAAACTTCTTCTCATGCTCAGGCAAACCTGAAAACCACTGTTGAAATCTGGGCATGTCTTCATCAGGAAGGTCTCCTTCGGGCATGCCCCCCACTTTGGCATAATGCAGCAGATCCATTTCCTCACGTCCGCTATCGGCTGCTTCCCAGATCCTGCTGAGTGCATGCTGAAGAATTGGTAATTGATCCAGGCCATCAGAAATATCAAAAACCAACCGTTCAATAAGTCTTTGCGAAATCCTGTTTCCACTCAGAATGGCCGGCTCTTCTATCACTTGCTTCAGGTCCTTCCTTTTTAACCGGGGAACAAAAAACTGTGAGAAACCTATATACTCAGGCAGGCCGCGGAAAGCAGAGCACTGCCCGATATAATCCGAACGCATGGTACATACTACATATACCGGCAGGTTCTTCTTTATCGCAATACGTGCTGTTTCTAGGATCAGGTTCACAACGATCTGCGAATCATTTGAAGGTGCCTCGTTGTAAAAATTCTCCGGGTTAGTGAAAAACTCCTCAAACTGATCCACGATGATCATCAGGTTGGCCGCCTTCCTTCGTCTGTCCTTTTTTTCCTGATCCGGCAATTCCTTCCACTCTTCATCATCTTCATTATTATGGAAAGAGGAATTGGTATACAGATCAACAAGCGATGAATAACCGCGCCTCAATTCTGTTTCCAATGTGGAAGGGGAAGTATTGAAATGGCCGGCCAATGCGTTTGCCATGTTTGAAACCGGGCTTCGTTCCGGCCTGAAATCAGCGATCACCCAGTTGGTGTGTTTCGCTTTGAAAAATCCGGCACGTGCATTGGGAATAAGCCCTCCATAGATCAAAGATGATTTCCCTTCTCCGGAAGCCCCGGTAACCACCAGGAATTTATTCTGCTCAAGCAATGCAGTGATCTGGTCGGTCTGCAGATCCCGGCCCTTAAAGTAAAGACTTTCCTCTTCAGTGAATGACCGAAGACCTGTATATGGACAGATATGGATCTCGTCAATTGCTTTCATCCTGGTAATTAATACTGCTGATAATAAACGGCCGGTAACTCTGATTGTAGTATTTCCATTCTGCTGGTGGTTCTTTTTTCAAACTATACCCATACAGGATATTCCACTGCAATTCTGCCAGGTCATTGTCTGAGATCAGCTCCGGTTTGACCTCGTTGGCACGGAACAGTTTTTCGTGAAAAGCAAATGCCTGCGAGATCCTCATATTGGCGAATAGTTTCTGTGGCAGATTCTTGATCAGTGTCCTGATCTCTGCCAGGTTCCCATCAGGATCCTGCATGGCCAGCGCAAATGCGAGTTTCTCCCGGTAAGCCTGCACGCCTATGGCCTGCTGCGAACGCTGTATCTCGCTTTTCGAGGAATCGATAAATTGTTGCACCAGTTTGCTGTCGCCGTTTTCCTTTATCATTTCACTCGCCGCAAATGAATAGATGGACGACCTGTTATTGGCCTTCTTGAACACGGTCATCAGTCTAAGCGCCTCATCAAAATGATTCGTTTCTGCAAATCCTTTTACTGCATATGCGATCAGCCTGAGAGAACGATCATTGATATTGTTCCCATATTCCTTGACCTGGAGGATATTAAGAAATGTCCCAGGTTGAAGTTTACGATAGTAGACAAGCATTTTGGCCGTATCAGCAGCCTCTTGTGCCTCTCTCCCAAGATGGAGATATAAAAGATTGAAATCCTGGCTCTGTTCTGCCTTCCGCCTGTCCAATTCATTAGCCAGTTTCTGCAAAACCTCATACCGGGCTTTTTCCGTCATAAAGCCCCTTGGAAAGAACATCCTTACATTGTAGTTGCTTAGCCAATAAGACAGAAGCTTCAACTCATCCTTGCCCGGATAAAATTTATCAAACAATCCATTGTCGATAATATATTCCAAAAACTCGTCCGTGACATAATAATGAAAAAACTGCCGGGGTTCTATGGGGAAATAGCGTGGCCTGTAATCGGGGTAAATGAACAATCCTTTCCTTGGAGCAAGTTCTTCATCCATATTACTGATACCAAGTATCCTGTCCTGTTGTTCCAGGAAAGCGGGGTTCACTTTATTGTACCAGGTCATCGCCTGGTCAAAACTTTCTTTCACAAGGGATGCATGTTTCGATGAATCTGAAATTCTAAGTGCCCTTGAAATTCCTTCCTGCTTGTAGGAATGGGCGATCAGGAAGTTTTTAAAGTCCGGATCAGGAATGGTAGCATCAACACGCTGCCTGTATTTTTCAAAGAAGAACTTCAATTGGTCAGAAGGGCTGAAACGAATGTTCAGGTTTACTTTTGCTCCAGTCCAGAAATACAGATCCAGCGATGAACTGGTGCTTCTATCCGTGATGGTACGCGCAAGCAACACGCCATAAAATTGCTCTTCACTGACCTTCTTGCGAATGCAGTATCCCTGTACAAATTCATCCAATTTATCTGTAGTCCCATTGCTGTAAAACACCGCTGCAATATTTGCGGCATTATCACCGCCTGCAGCATAGTCCCCCTGGAAATTACTCTGGCTGTATTTCAGCAGGGTATCCATGCACTGCAATGCTTTCTGACTGTTTCCTGAAGCTGCATATAAATAAGCCAGTTGCTGATACAAACCATTATGCAGGAAGCCGTAATCGAGCTCACCCCTTACCAGTACTTTATCCTGTTTGAAATTTGAACGCAGCCATTCAGATGGTTCAGGGTTTTCAAATGGGGAAAGTATAGCCAGCAATTTATTGATCTCTTCTGCGGAGAACCCCTTGTTATTGATCACATGCTCCAGCGAGATCGTAAACTCGTTCATGTTGTCGAACCCGGCGGGTTGTTTCTCCAGGATCAGCATCACCAGTTTGGCCATGCGGGCAATGGTTCGTTTTTTTATCTCATCCAGCCAGGGACTGGGGTTATAAAAATTTCCAAACTCCAATGTCACCCGCAGATCGTTCTGTTCTTTCAGAAAGGCAGAAAGATTGGCCGGTTCATTGATGCGGACTTGATATGATTCCAGGACGCTGTCCGCCATAGACAGTGATTCCCTGATCTCCTTCTCCGGTGTTCCCCGGCCCTGGAATATCAAAAGGCTGGCGACAGCATTGGCAAGGTTGACTTTTTGTATGCTGTCTTTAATACCGTCAATCACTTGCCGGGGGGTGGTCAGTCCCATTTTCAATTCTTCACAAACCAGGTCGGCCCGGTTGACCACGGTCACCTTGGGATCAGCAGCCAGTTTCATGTTTTGCGCATGCATCGAATTCAATACCGAACTGTTCTGCTTATCGAAATAGCTTTTTACAGCAAATGAACTCAGTGTCACCAGGGCTATAACAGCCAGTACAGCAGCTATTCGTTTTGGGCCATAGCGCATGATGGTTCGGGTGACTATATGTTTATCCGCACTGCGTTTCAGAAATTCCTGCGCATTGCCCAGGATTTCTTTTGACCTGTTCAATTTTTCTTCCTGGCTTGTTTCCTCCGGCAGATACCTCGCAATCCACCAGGCATTGGGTTTCGCTTTGTTGAACCAGCCTTCAAAATAAGTAAGCGGACCTATGGATAAGAGGAAATTATTTGATTTACCACTGCTGACCCAGCGTCCCAGTTGCTGCTCAAAATCAAGTGAAATGGATCGGCTCTCATACTCTTCTTTGGCCCACTGCCCAAGGTACTTCCAGTTCCTGATCAAACTTTCGTGCGTGATATCAAGAACCTGGTCTGCCTCAATATTGTTACTCTCTGGTTCGTCTTCTTTTATGAATGGATGGATGAACGTGTTTCCCGGTTCCCGGAAAATATTCAGCACCCCACAGACTACCTGGCTGTTGAACGATGGATGGCTGAGGATATTAGTGATCTCTTCCAGGGTCATCCGGTTTCGAACGGCACGGCTCTGATCGATCTTGGTCAGGCAGGTGAAAGCAGTACGGATGATCATCTTGGCATCATCGCCGGAGATCTGCATCCCCGTTTTTTCAGCATAGTACCTCGAAGCCTGTTCATACAATTTATTGGTATGCGTATCCAGTACGTTCTGCAGGTTGGGTTTATGATAACAAGCTCTGATCTCAGGAGGCAGTTTGCTGAACCATTCATTAAAACGAGGTGCCTGTTCATCCGGAAGTTCATCTACAGGCATTCCGCCCACCATGGCATAGTGCAGCAGATCCATCTCTTCATTACCATGATCGGCAGCCACCCATATCTGGTTCAATGCATGCTGGAGGATCGGGAGCTGATCCACCCCTTCTGTAATATCATGTATCAACCGCTCGGTAAGTCTCCGGGAGATCCTGTTACCGCTGAGTTTGGCAGGCTCTTCGATCACCTGCTGCAATTGCACGCGGTTCAGCCTCGGTACAAAGAACTGCGAAAAGCCGAGGTATTCCGGCAGTCCGCGGAATGCGGCACACTGCCCTATATAATCAGACCGCATGGTGAATACCACATAGATCGGCAGGTCTTCATCCAAAGAAATACGCGCTGTTTCCAGCAACAAATTCAGCACCAGGTTGGATTCCTTCGAAGGCACACCATGCTGATAATTCTCTGTATTGGTAAAAAACTCTTCAAACTGATCTACCAGTATGATCAGGTTTGCAGCTTCTCTTTTCAACGCGGCCCTGCCCTTGTCATCTGCCAGTTGCCAGGCCACCGATTGGGTATCAGTATATCTTTTTGAATTCCGGTAAAGATCCACCAATGCAGAGAAACCATGCTGCAGTTCTGACGCCACAATATTGGGATCTGATATTTCCAGTTGCCTGGCCAGTGACCTGCAGAGATTCTGGAAAGGAGTACGCTCTGGCCTGAAATCGGCTACACACCACTGTGAGTATTTCGATTTCAGGAAACCAGACCTGGCATTGGGTATGATACCTGCGTAGATCAATGAAGACTTACCGTCGCCCGAAGCACCGGTAAGCATCAGGAATTTATTCTTCTGAAGCTGGCTAGTAGCCTGGTCTATGTCATCTTCCCTGCCTTTAAAATACAGTGATTCTTCTTCCGTAAAGGATCTCAAACCAGTATACGGGCAAATTTGATAAGATTCAAACATCGTTACAGTTATGGGTTGCCTCCCGGCTAAATCAAATAATTAAAGTGTGCTGTACACTTTCTTTACCTCAGCCGGAATGTTCTCTTTAGGGACTATGACGGAAATTACCTTGGGTGCTTTGAAATTGCGGGCAAGGTTTGTATAGGGGTCGTCTTCTCCAACCAGGAACATGGGCGTGGGAGAAGATGCCCCACCCACCTGTTTCCAAATCTGCTTGATAAAAGGCAGTGCCCAGTCAGCAGCATATTTAAAATATACCACAGCAAGTTTACTCTTCGGGATCTGCTGTGAACTCATCTCACGGTAGGAGTCTTCACCATCCGGAAGGATGTTCATGGTTTCAACGGGATATTCCAGGCTCAGCGCATCAACTATAAGTTTTGCCTCCTGCTCATCCTGCTGATTGAAGATGAAGAAGATATCTGTGTCTTTGGAATCGTACACTTTGGCATCCTGCTTCATCATGGCCACCCTGATGTCGTCAACCAGTTGCATGGGACCCTGGCTGTTGGAGAACATCATATTACGGGTGATATTATTGCGGATATATTTTATGAAATTCTGCTGGGCAGGTTTAACATTAACTGCATGTGCCGGATCGTGCCATACAAATACATTGAATTCAACACCAGGTGTGTCAATTCGTTTCCTGGCCTGCATGAACTGGTATTGAGGGAAGGATGTTTCTTCATCGGATTCAAACCTTCGGCCGAATTCCCCGGACAGCATATGAAGCGAGCAAATGCATTTCTGCATCTCTTCTTCTGTCTTTTGCTTAAAGGTTTCATCGTCTGCCGGGCAGTCTATGGAGGGAAGTACGTTAAAGCCGGCCTTATTCAGGATGATCGCCATTTCCTCCCGGCTCTCCTTCAGGTCGCTGGAGGTCCAGGCCAGGTAAATACTGGGTTTCTGCCTGTCGATCACCTGCACTTTGATGGCCGCGGAAATTGCAGTGGCCACAACATTTGGAACGATCTGCCTGGCAGAGGGCTGGTAAGTACTGGTTTCCTCAGCAGGTTGTTTATTCTTAAGCTTGATGCCATTTACAACATCTTTGATGGCATTGGCCAGTTTATTGATCTGGTTCCTGTAAAGAGGGCCATGCGCATGAGGCAACTTATCATCATCAGCAGGCCTGAGTGGCCTGTTGACACCGTCTTCCCGGTAAATAAAATCCACAGATCGCAAGCCGCCTGAAAGTTCAGACTCCAGTAGCTTAATATCGTCCGAATCTATATCATGGATCTTGACGGGCATCACCCTGGAAGCCATATTACCACTGGCAAGTTTTACTGTATTGCCGATACTGTCTGACAAAGATTCCTGCTGGAACCCTTTGAACTCTCCTTTCCAAACGGGTGAGGAGGTATCGCAATAGGTCATCGATACAACAGGAATAAAGATCAGCGCCTTCACCTTTTTCAGATCTTCCGACTTTTCCGGGTCTTTCTCATAATAGATCGACAGCTTGTCTTTCAGCATGGCACTTAACTCACGGTCAAGTTTAGACGCAAATTCCGTCACCCAGCCATCGTATTTATTATCATTGGTTCTGTAACTGATATAAATGTCATAATCATACCCCGGCATTATGGAAGATACACTCTGTCCATGGCTCAAGGATTCCCCGGCAACATCTCCCGCAGCCAGAATACGGTATACCGGCACCGGTTCTTTCACATTCTTCAGCACTTCCACCCTTACAAATTCAGACCGGATGTCGTGCTTGTTGGAAATATTGTGATGGACTGATTCTGATACGTGGATGCCTTTTGGAGGGGCTGTGGTCTGAAGGCGGGCAGCAATATTCACGGTGTCCCCAAATATATCCCCGTTTTCAAAAACCACTTCTCCCTGGTGTATACCAATGCGCAGGGAGAATTCATTGGCCTTATTACAAACGTCCTGGATCTTCAGTGCAGCATATACAGCGTTAGAGACCGATGGGAAACTGGCCATTACACCGTCTCCCAGTTCCTTGATCCAGACGCCCCCGAATTCTTCGATCACTGGCTTCTGGATCTCGCGGTTTTTGCGAAGCAGTTCAAACGCTTTCTGCTCATTATTCCCCATCAGGGCAGTATACCCTACTATATCAGTGAACATTATGGCGGCTAGCTGGCGCGTTTGAGACATAGTGGAAATTAAGGAAATAATTTTGAATACAGAACAGTAAATAAGGGCTAAAAAAAAAGACCGATGATCACTCATCGGTCTGCTATGTAAACAGGATAATCTGTCAGAAATATTTCGGGGCCAGTTCCCTCTTGGTCTCCACACGCCCGGGAAGATCATAACGCAGCATCAGTTCATGTGTTCCTCCGCTGTAATTATTAAGGTATGATGTGTTATACTCGTAAGCATATCCAAACCTGAATTTCTCTTTGAACTTAAACTCAAACATACCTACCACGGCATTTCCAGTACGATAGCTGGCACCTACTCCGATCATATCATTGAACCAGGCGTTTAGGTTAATATCCGCCTGCACAGGCGCTCCGGATGTGGCTTTCAGCAAAGTAGAGGGCTTCAGTACCACAGTCTCACTGAGCGGGATCACATAACCTGCGGACAGGAAATAATGCCCTTCGGCGCCGGCACCTTCAACAGCATTCTGATCATTTGAAACCACTTTGGTTTTAAACAGCGCCGGAGCAGAGAGTCCAATCCACCAGCTCTTGCCAGACAGTAAAGCACCGGCACCAGCTGTAGGGAGGAATCTGTTAATAGCATTCTGTAAACCAGGATCACCTGCGTCGTATGGATTGGTATCCTTGTAATCGATATTGTAATTCATCACGCCAAAGCTCATACCCAGTGAAAGTGTAGCATTCTCAAATGGAGCCATGTAAGAATAAAAACCCTGCACACCTGTGGTGCTCTCAATACCGATCTTATCATAATACATCTGGCCACCCCAGCTGTGGTTCTTCTTTCCCACGCCATTATCGTAAGTGAAATTACCGGTTGATGGTGCTCCCTTGAAATTGACCCACTGGCTTCTGATCAGCAGAGTGGCATTGGGATTTTCCCTGATACCTGTATACGCCGGGTTAATGTTCATCATGTTGAACATGTACTGCGAATACATAGGGGTCTGCTGGGCAATGGCTGAACCAGCCAGGGCAACACCTATAAAAACGATTGCTATTTTAATGATTTTCATGATCTTTCTTTTCAGGATATTAGTTGATTAGTCTCTCTTTAATGTGATGGAACCTTTCCTTATTTCTGTTCCGTTTATACCG
>JAHEFC010000226.1:4737-6551 GCA_024640385.1 Sphingobacteriales bacterium | reverse complement strand
CTTGGTTTTGATATGAAAGACCACGAGATCCTCATGGACGGGAAGAAAATTAAAATTGCCAACCACCCTTTCCTGCATGTTGGAATCTGCGTGCATGTAGACAGGATCAAGGAATTCCTGCATCAGCATAATATTCAGTTTGATGAAGTGGAATAGATTCAAACCGGTCATATCTGCACTGATCTCATTCTGGCGCATCATCTACCCTATCCTCTATTCATTAGCCATGCTTTTTGTTGCATGGTATGCCTTCAGGCTGAACGACCAGGGACGCGATTTCTTTGTTGGGGTGATCGGTAAAAATATCTCCATCACATACATCATCAAATCTCTGATCATGCTGGTACTTTGGTGCCTGCTGCTCTGGTACTCTACCAGGATAGTGCTGCAGGTCAAAAACCTCGAAGTACCGGGCAATGATTTCACAGCCTTTGTTATCAAATGGCTTCCCAGGCTGATAGGGATATGGCCATTCATCATTGTGATCAATGCCCAATTCCATGCTGCTTCCATAATAACCACTGAAAACAAACAAACCCTATGGTATAACAGCCTGCAGCTGATCATTGCAGCATCGGCATTGATGGCCTTCTTTATATTCCGGAAAAAAATAGCCGGCATGATGAACATTGAATTCAGGCCTGATGAAGTAAGGTTCACTACCGGTAAAACCAGCCTCCCGGAACTTCTGGCACCCAGGGCCACCAGGATCGCTCTAGCCCTGATCATTCTTGCGATCGGCTTCATGACCCTGCTGTTTTTCACACCGGCCAGCTGGGGTTTTGCAAGGACCCTCCAACCAGCCACGGTAGTTTTAAGCGGACTGATCTTTTTCACCTTCATGATTTCACTGGTCATACTTTTCATCAATATCAGGAGGTCCCCGGTTTTTTTACTCATCGGTGCCTATATCGTACTATTGAGTACCTGCAACAACAACAGCAGTATCCGTACTATGGAAACCACCGGCAGTATTGAGAGGATGCCTGTCAGCCAGAATTTCCAGGAATGGATCAAAATCAAGCTTAACAAACACAGGCTCAGTGACAGCCTGAACAAAACCTATCCCATCATTATCGTTGCTGCTGAGGGCGGAGGGATCAGGGCTTCTGCATGGACTTCCCTGGCTTTAAAGAAATTACAGGAACTCAGGCCGGACTTCATGGACCATGTGTATGCTGTCAGCGGTGTATCCGGGGGTGGAGTGGGTGCCGCATTTTACACTGCCTACCGGCATGATCAGCTTATGGGAGAACTGGACCAGTTTCCTTCTGCTCCGTCATCATTCGAACAAACCGTAAGCGATGATTTCCTGAGCGACCTCACTGCGGGATTTATTTATCATGATAATCTTCAACGTATACTTCCCTGGCCCATTGAATCACTGAGCCGGAACAGGAAACTGGAAAACAGCTGGGGATTAACTTGGAAAACCAGGATGTCCAGCTCCACCATGGACAGTTCATTCCTGCGTATATGGAACAGCAATACACGTTTCTCCATTCCAAATATTTTCATTAACGGTTTGTTGGCAGAAACAGGTCAAAAGGCCATCACATCCAACCTTGACCTTAATACATCGTTTTTCAGGGATGATATAGATGTGATCGGTAAACTGGGTTCTGATATACCGCTAAAAACTGCGGCATCACTGGGTGCCAGGTTTCCGGTGATCACTTCAGGAGCATTGCTTAAGGCAGACGGGAAAACGCCGCTGGGCCATATCCTGGACGGCGGTTACAAGGAAAACTCCGGAATTGAAACGGCATGGCAGCTGAGCCTGGCACTTGACACGCTTCTCACTGCTGCTGAAA
>JAHEFC010000226.1:0-4727 GCA_024640385.1 Sphingobacteriales bacterium | reverse complement strand
TATTATTTACCCATCCATATCCTGTTCATCCAGAATAGTACCGATGGAAAAACATTTGACGAAAATTACAACGGGGCATCAAGAATACTGCCTGATATCAGCACCATATTACCCGGATTCATGAATGCATGGGAAAGAAGAACTACAACAAATAAGAACATCACCCGGGAATTATCTGAGAGCCCTGCATTGAAAAGCAGATTCAGATATTTTGAACTCCGGCTGGATAATAAAGACAGATCTCTCCCGCTTGGCTGGTACCTCAGTGATGCAGCTAGAAAAAATATCATTAAACAAGTTGCCACAATAACAAAAGACAATCCAATTCTGCAGTATTGACCGGGGAGTTTATCTTCGGGTTATGAAATATATGGCATCCGTGCTGACGGGTTTGTTGTTTGTTGTTAATACCATTTCAGGCCAGATAACCGTACGACCAGATATGGTATTCAACCTGAACGGGGTTAAAGGGAAAGACCTGTACCGCTGCTTTGATAAGGACCTTAACACCAAGATCGATTTTACAAACGGCACGAACGACAGTTTTATGTCACTCCCCTTTTCGAGTTTTGTTGCCCTGGATAGTGTGTCAGACATCAATACAATTCACTATTATGTCTCAAATAATACCGGCGGCCGGTTGATCATGCGCTTTTACGATGCCGCCAGGCGATCCGTTGGCAAAACAGTTTCACTGACTACTTCAGGCTATTACAACCAATGGATCAGTTTACCAGTCAACTTGAGATCAGTTCGTCTTGTTGAGATCAACGGTTATAATTATTCTGATATCACGGATGCGATAACAGAGATTCAGATCATGGGAAAAGGCACCAGTAAGGCGGCATCCATATACCCGGACCCGGTGATTGAAAAACTTCCAGACCCTGGAATTTATGCTCATGGTGTAAATATCATCGGCGACCGTATCTATCGTACAGACCAGAACGGGGATACCATTCTGAACAAACTGGCAAAAGCCATTCGTTTCTATTGGGAGGGACAGACTTTTGACTACTTCCCGCTCACTAATAATAACAGGCTGATCAACTCACCTTTGTGGCTTGGAAGATACAAAGAAGACCATGCCAGGAACCTCTTAATAGCTATGAAAAAATGGGACATCAAACCCATGATGACCAAATCCGGAGGTTCGATAAAATGGCTACCTGGCAATGAAGGATCAAATAACAGCATCTGGCTGGGCAATACTTCCGCCCAGGCAAAAAAATATATTGAACCCGGTGCAAACCCGGAAATAGATACCAGCTGGAAACCCTTGGCTGAACAATACTACAGACTTATTGCATTATATGGGAACAACCCGGCCGCCGACCTCAGCAGTGCAAAGATCATTGGTGGGTCAGCAAAGACAGGGCAAAATCTTATGGAAATATTTGAATGGGACAATGAACCGTCAAGATGGTGGTCGCAAGAATATTATCACTCACCCAAAGCCTATTATGAAGCGATCAATGCAGTCTACACCAGGGGTAAACAGGCAGATCCCAACGCAAAGATCTTTGCTGGAGCGTTACCGGGAATGGACACGGCATACTGGAAAGCCATTTTTTTTATTCACTATCTCCAAAATGGGAACAAGCCATTTCCAGCCGATGGATTTAATTTCAATGCTTATATAAACGAAGCAAGAAAAAGTCAGCGCGAGGGGGAATATGCAATTTCCCCTGAGAGCTGGGGCACGCTGGAGATCATGACTGATCTGCAGAGATTCTTCACCAGGTATTTCCCGGGGAAAGCAGTACAATGGACCGAATTCGGATTTGCAACTGATGATGGCTCCCCCTATGATGTGAATGCCATAGCAGGAAAAACGGAAAGACAGGTGCAGGCAGACTGGACCCTTCGCTTGAAAGCCCTTGCGCAAACGGTCAAATTCCTCAGGAAAATGTACTACTACGCTTTTTTTGAAGATAATACCGGACCATTTAATTCCATGGGACTGATCACTGACAAATATAACCAGCAGGGCAGTTATCAATATTCAATTGTACATCCTGCAGGTTATGCCCTCGCTAATGAAATAGCAGTAGAAAAGAATTATCATTTCTATGCAGACCTTTTAGAAAAAGGCGACAGCAACAACATATGGGTAAGCCGAAAGGAGCATGTCAGCGACAAGAGAAAAAAACTATATAAGGTCTGGCTGGGAAGCAGCACAGGTAAAAGTCTACCCGATTTTTCACTTACAGTACGCGGAGCCAGGAAAGCAACAATTTACCAGCAGAATTACAACGGTTACAAACCCGCATCAAGATCACTGCAGATAAAAAACGGTAAGATGGTCTTCCCGGTCTCGGAGTCCATGACATGGATAGAGGTAGAGTTCTGAACACCTACATAAAAGATGAAACCATCACACGTATCATGAAAACAGCAAAAACAAAAAGGCCGATATTCATGATCCTGCGGCCGTGAACCCGGTCATCAGTTCTGTAAACAAATACCCTTTCCCCGTTGGGAAGAGTTTTCTTCATGGTATAGAATAGCCAACCCATGATGATCCCGAAAAACCCACCCGCTATCGCCGCCAGGTAACCGATTCCGATCCAAACCGGGTCAACAGATTCAGGTTTCCGTAACTCATCAATGCGATTTGAGATCACTTGTTTTTCTTCTGTTTCCGGCACCGGGATCCCCCTGTCTGCAAGAATTTTCTTTGCCAGTGCATGATCAAATATCCCCCATTCATCCGGCTTTCGGATGATCTCCATCAGCTCTTCATCTTTGAAACCGAACAGGTAATAATTCGGATCCACCTCCTCCAGCATTTTAGCATATACCCCTTCCAACGATTTACGGGCCCTTGTGAAATCTTCGGATCTAAGTTTAAGATTGATCTCGGGATCTACTTTATTGAAAGCAAAGCTGGGATCAAAATATCTTTTACTCTCCACAACTTCAAAAGGTATTCCCTCCTTCGCGAGCACTGAACCCATCTCCTCCGCCACCTGGCGGTTATGGAATAATTGAAAGGTTACGAATTCTGTTGACATGTTTAAAGTTGAATGAACTAAAATCAAACTTTCACACCGCCGAAATGCAACCTGCCACCTGCAACCTGCCACCTGCAACCTGCAACCTGCCACCTGCAACCTGCAACCTGCCACCTGCCACCTGCCACCTGCAACCTGCTACTCAATGTGCCTGCTTCCAGTGCTCCATCAACTGGTCTCCGCCAAAATCATGAAGCAGGTCACGCATGATCGAATGTACGTGGTTGGCATTGTTCTGGACATTTTCCAATTCGATCCGGATGGTAGGGCCCTTGATCCTGTAATAATACATGTTGCCAGGAGTTGGCTTCGAATATCCTGCCCATGCAAACCGGAGTTCACCGATCCCAGCATTGTCAATTTCTTTCATGATATCCTTTGCATATTCAGCAGGATAATTCTCCAGGTACACATTCAGCAACTCTATTAATATCTTCTGCTGTTTCCTGTCAAGTTCCTTATAAAAGATCCCTTTAGGCTCATCGTCCAGTGCTTTACGCGCAGTCCTGATGGCCAAATATGTATACGCGGTGTCCATGAATATAGCTTTCTTCAACTGTTCCTCATTTAATGAACCCAGCAATTTGAATCCAACAGCACTCTCGTCTTTCAGCACCTCAATGGTTTTCCCCTCCCTTTCAAACTTCCCGGGATTTGTACCCAGGAATGAAGGTAATCCGGATTGTATCCTGTTCCTGTAACTGGAAAAATTGTACGATACGTGGTGCCCTTCAAAGCGCCAACCCCAGGGTTTATCCTCAGAAGGTTCGCCAAAAAAAGTGAATGCATAATTCCCCGCACTGCGCGGCCAGTCGCTATCCCTTTTTTCAATCACCTTCAACACCGCTTCAAGCCCCATAATTCCTTCGATCTTTTCATAGCCCTTCTTACTGACCCAATATTTCAACAAGTCAAAACCAAGTTTTTTCTGTTCATCAGTCAGGTCTTTAAGCCAGAGCCCCATCCTGTCTTGCTTGGGCACAAAATTCCAGTTATATCTTTCATCACTGTCAAACGAATAATATGCTTTTGAACGCTGCTCCTGAGATAATGAGTTAAGAAACCTGTTGGCCAGATCTGCGTGCGCGTCCTGGGATATGCCATACTGGCAAATCATTACCAGTGCGATAAGTATGATGATCGATCTCATACTCTTAAGATAACCCTAATTTCTAAAAATGAAATGCAATTGATGTGGTAAATGACTGGTTACCACTCACGGATCTGCCATCTTCAAGGAAAACATCGTCTTTTCCTGAAAGCAATCGCCCTTCAACACGCCAGAGCAGATTTTTAAGTACCACTATATCGAAGTTTAAACTGGCACCGTAAACGGCCATGGGCGCGCCCGTTTCAGTAGACACAATAACCGCATTCTTGTCCTGGTAATATTCCAACCGCATCCCGGTACTAATTCGCTTATGCCAGTTGTAAGTCATGCCTGCAACCCAGGTATACCAGATATTGTAGGCATTGCTGCCCTTCTCTTTCTGCTCAGCTCCAATATCAAAAGCAGCCTGCAGGCCAAGTTTCGCACTCAGTTTATAGATTCCATACAGGTCGTGATAATACCTCATTTTCCTGGCACTGTCGGGTTTATCAGTACCGATGAATGTACTGCTGTTCAAAACAAGTTTTCCATTGGGTTTGTATTGCAGCTGGGTTCCAAAAGATGGAAGACTGTTCTGTTCAACCGGCTTCATGCGCTGC
>JAHEFC010000225.1 GCA_024640385.1 Sphingobacteriales bacterium | reverse complement strand
CGGATCTGGGACCTGGGCAAAATACCCGTTCTGGATATCGACGTGAAAGGTGCCATCCATGTACAACAGCAATTTCCCGGAAATGTGCTTTCCTTATTCATCCAGCCTCCCTCTGTGGACGAGCTCAAAAAAAGACTGGAATCCAGGGGAACCGAAACCCCGGAATCACTGAATGCCAGGGTCAGTAAAGCTTCTTATGAATTGAGTTTCAGCCATTCATTCAGCCATGTGATCGTAAACGACGTGCTTGAAAAAGCCTGCAAGGAAGCCGAAAACCTGGTCAGGGCTTTCATTAAGGGATAATTACGACTATATTTGGGCATGGAATCCCTCATCCTGGCGTGTATAGGAGCAGCGTTGATCATGGCCGGCTTTTTTGCAGGAATTGAAGTTGCATTTGTTTCTGCGAACAAGATCTCCATTGAACTGAAGAAGAAACAGGGCCTCAAAAGCGGGAGGATACTGTCCGATTTCCTCGACTCCCCGGCAAAATTCATCGGCACCACCCTGATCGGGATAAATCTCGCAACCATATTGTATGCTGTACTGGTGGGCGAATATTTTACCTATTTATGGGAGTATATCCAGGGCTTTTTTGACAAAGGAGTACGCCCATATTTCACTTATATCAGGCTTGTTTTTGATACCATCCTCGCAACCATCATCATGGTCATGGTCAAGTTCACTTTCCGGGCCATATTCCGGGCTAAGAACGATACCCTGCTTTCATTTTTTGCTCCATTAGTCAATTTCTTTTACGGCCTCCTCTACCCTATTGCATCGTTTTTTGTTTCCATCGCAGAATGGATACTGAAATATCTTCTCAACGTCAGGGTAAATGACGAGAAAGAACCATTCACCAGGGTTGATCTTGAACAATTCATCCAGCAGACACGGGAACAGTCGGAAGACAATCCCGAACTCAATACCGAATTGTTCGAAGCAGCCCTTTCACTTCCAACGGTGAAGATCAGGCAGTGCCTGGTGCCCCGCAAAGAAGTAGAGGCTGTTGAAGTCAACACCCCAATGGACATGTTGCAGCGGAAATTCATCGATACCAAACTAAGCAAACTGGTGGTGTACGAAAAAAATATCGATAATATCCTCGGATACGTACACCAGCTTGCGCTTTTCAAAAAACCGACCGATATCAGGTCAGTGTTGCTGCCCATCCCGGCAGTTCCGGAAAGCATGAGTGCCACAGACCTTATCAATAAATTTTCACGCGAGAGAAAAAGCATAGCCTGGGTGGTGGATGAATTCGGCGGCACCTCGGGCATCATCACCATGGAAGACCTGCTGGAAGAGATCTTTGGGGAGATCCAGGATGAGTACGATACGGAAGAATTCGTTGAAAAGCAGATCGCCGACAAAGAGTATATTTTCTCAGGCAGACTTGAACTGGACTATATCAAGCAGAAGTACAATCTCGAACTTCCCGAAAGCGATTCCGAAACGCTTTCCGGATTCATCATCAACCAGCATGAAAAGATACCGGGCGACAGGGAAAGGATCATTATCGACGATTTTGAATTTGAGATACTTAATGTCAGCGATACCAGGATAGAGACGGTGAAGATGAAGGTGCTGCAGTGAAAGGCAGCAGGCGAGAGGCGAGAAGCGAGACGCGAAATAAGATCTGCTCTAGCCATTCGCCCCTCGCCTTTCGCCTTTACATGATTCCTATTTTCCCTAAATTTGACCCTCAATAAGAAAAAAGTGGCGGCAACAGAAGAAGGCAGAAAGTCGTTTTTTAAGAAGATACGTGGGCAGGAAACGGACGATGCGGAGATGAGTTTCATAGACCATCTCGAAGCGTTGAGATGGCATGTAGTGAGGTCACTTCTGGCCATCATGATCGCCGCCGTGGTTTTCTTCATTTTTATCGACTGGATCTTTGATAACATCATCATGGGACCCACCCGCAATGATTTCATTTCGTACCGGGTGCTATGTTCACTCAGCCATAAACTGCATATGGGCGATTCACTGTGCATGCCGCCCATGGAACTCAACCTCCAGGTCACCAGCGTGAGCGGTACTTTCATGTCGAGCATATCCATTGCATTCGTTGGGGGTATTATCGTGGCTCTTCCTTATGTATTGATGGAGATCTGGAAATTTGTAAAACCAGCGCTAAAACCTGAAGAATTGAAACATACCCGTGGTGTGATCTTCTGGGTATCCATGTTTTTTTTCCTGGGAGCCTCTTTCGGCTATTTCATTATGGCGCCATTCACTTTCAATTTCCTGGCAAATTATAAGATAGGAACCGCTGGCATTTTGCTTTATCGCCCCATGCTCAGTGATTACCTTGACAGCCTGATCGATATCACCCTGGGAGCCGGCCTGGCATTTGAACTTCCCATGGCATCTTGGGTGCTTTCAAAAATGGGCCTGATCACCCCCAAATTCCTCAGCAGTTACAGAAAATATGCCTATGTGGCGCTCCTGGTCATAGCGGCCATTATTACACCCTCGCCTGATTGGGGAAGCCAGCTCATCGTGGTGATCCCATTGATTATGCTATATGAATTGTCCATACTCATATCTGCCAGGGTAAATAAAGCCGAACAGAAGAAATGGGAGGAGTGGCAATGATTATAAGAGGTAAATTGCATTGTTAAGCTGACCGTAAAACGAAATTTTATGAATATCCATTCACCTTTCAATCTTTTCCAACCTATAGCCATCGGTTGCGATCATGCAGGTTTCGATTATAAAGAAGAATTGAAAAAATACCTGGTTCAACAGGGGCTGAATGTGAAGGATTTTGGTACCAACAGCAAAGATTCTGTAGACTACCCCGATTTTGCCCATCCTCTTGCAGATGCCGTTGAAAAAGGAGAATGTAGTTTCGGGATCCTTTTATGCGGATCTGCCAATGGTGTTGCCATTACTGCAAACAAACACCAGGGCGTCAGGGCAGCGATCTGCTGGAACTCACCCATAGCAGAACTGGCGCGGCAACATAATAATGCCAATGTGATCTGCATTCCAGCCCGTTATGTTTCGCTGGAGCTGACCATACAGATGGTACACACATTTATCCGAACAGAGTTTGAAGGCGGAAGGCATGCAGACAGGGTGGGTAAGATCTCCTGCTGATCGGATCCCATCGATTACCATTTATCATATTTCAGGTTAAAATCCTCTTATGAGCCGGATAGGAATTCCGTTTTATAGTACCTTACGCCTCATTTTAAAGACAAAACATGAGAATATTGCTCCTTGGAATGCTGCTCCTGTCAGCATCAGCAGGATTTGCCCAAAAATCAGCAAGTCCACAGAAATTTTCTGAAACAATAACCGAACAGGATCTCCGTGAACATCTTTTTATTCTTGCCAGTAAAGAAATGGAAGGCCGGGAAACTGCAACTGAAGGCCAGAAGAAAGCAGCAGCTTATATCGAGCGCTATTTCAGGACCATTGGCCTCAAGCCCGGAAACAAAGACAGTTACCAGCAGTTTTATTCCGTTTACAGGGATTCACTGGTCAGCAGCACCGTACTGGTGAATAACAATGAATTCCAGATCAATAAAGATTATCAGCCCATCCTGCAGTTATCACGTACTTCCGGAAGCTATTTTTCAGAAGTTGTATTTGTGGGACATGGCATAGTTGATTCGGCTTATGATGATTATGGCAATATGGATGTAAAAGGTAAGGCCGTACTCATCCTTGATGGCGCCCCCGCAAACTTCAAAACCAATAAAAGAGGCTTCAGGGCTCCTAATGGTTTGTACGGAAAGATCAGCGCCGCCAATGCAAAAGGAGCAGCCGCAGTACTCATAGTAGGCGGCGGTTTTCCCCGCCAGGCCATGCCCCCGCTCGGCAACATGTATACTGAACTTTATTCAGCCCAGCAAGGCGCCAACATTTACACGATATCAGCCAAACTTGCTGAATCCATAGTGGGTTCGGGATGGGCCGACCTGGTTCAGCAGGGCAAACAAAACAAACTCGAACCGAGGGTGTTCAAAGCAAATACACTACTTGAAATGAATAAGGCTGTCAAGAGACTGGAAAGCAGCAATGTGTTAGGCTACATTGAAGGATCTGATAAAACCGACGAATGGCTTATTATCACCGCACACTACGACCATCTCGGGAAAAGAGGTGATGTGATCTATTATGGTGCCGATGATGATGGTTCAGGAACTGTTGGCGTTCTGGAAATTGCCCAGGCTTTCGTTGAAGCCAAGAAAGCAGGCAAAGGCCCGAGGAGAAATGTAATGATCATGACGGTAAGCGGTGAAGAGAAAGGCCTCTGGGGTTCAGACTATTTTGCAAAAAATCCAACTATTCCTTTGGATAAACTCACCGCAGATCTCAACATTGATATGATCGGAAGGGTAGATACAGAAAGAAAAACTGCTGACACGCTCAATTATATCTACGTAGTGGGCGACGATAAACTGAGCTCCGATCTGAAGCCATTAAGCGAAGCCGCCAACAAGAAATCTGTTAAATTGACCCTGGATTACAAATTCAACGATCCCAACGATCCTGAGCAGATCTATTTCAGGAGCGACCATTTCAATTTTGCAAAAAATGGTGTCCCCGTGATCTTCTACTACGACGGCATGCTCAAAGCAGATTACCATAAACCAACTGATACTCCTGATAAGATCAATTACCCCCTGATGAAAAAACGAGCCCAGCTTGTGTTCAATACAGCATGGGATATGGCCAACAGGGACAATATGATAAAAAGGGATATCCCGCTGCCGGAAATGAACCGGAGGTAGAGAGCTAGAGAGATAGAGAGTTAGAGAGAAAGAATCATTGAATATGAAATAGTTACGGGGTCGGGCAACCGGCTCCGTAATTTTTTTTAGCCCCCCGATTAAACCCCGTCAATCACCCATGGTCTATGATTAAGTAAACTGATTAAAAAAAATAAACACCCCGACCATGAAAATTAAAACATCTATCCTCAGCGCAGCTTTCTCAATTGTTCTGCTCCTGATTGTAAGTTCAGCCGTTGCACAAACCCCACGTCCTAACCCTTATGCGCATGCAAAGTACCGCCATCATGTAATGGATCGTAAAGAAGATTTTCGCGATCGAAAGGAAAACAAATGGGATCGCAAAGAAGACAAACTTGACCGCAAAGAAGATATCCGCGATCGCAGGGAAGACAAACGTGATGCCCTTCACGATGGCGGCAGGAGAGACAGGATCGAAGACAGGTGGGATCGCCGGGAAGATGTACTTGACAGAAAAGAAGACAAACGTGATCTGAAAGAAGATCTCCGTGACCGCAGGGAAAACAAGTTGGACAGGAAATACTAATTAACGTTATCTCCAGATAGCCCTTACGGATAAAAAGGCTGATCTAATTGATCAGCCTTTTTGCATTAACGTTGATTGTGGTTTCTCACTTCAGTAAAAATGCAATTCAATGACAATAGTCATTTTCTAAGAGCCGCCTGATCAATACATTGAGAAACTCATAACCTGACAATTATGAAACTCCAGATTAAATTGGCAAGCCTCCTGCTAGTTTCATTCATTTATTTTTCCTGCAACAAGGAACTACCGGATCTTCAGCAAAATCTGCAGGCCGACACTTATAACGCATCAAATACCAACACAAAGAAGATATATCCAAAATCGATCAGACATTCTTTTTCGTCTTATGTCTATATCTGGGATTTTATATATAATAAAAAAGGCGAAATTGACTCTATAGACGTGTTAGTACAAACTTTGTATTATGGCGATTGGCGATTCGCATATAAGGTCCTTTATTCCGGTAATAAAATAGTTTCCATAACAAGGACAGCTTACGGCGAGGTGGCTGCCAGGCTGGTCAATATAAAATACCATGGAGGCCTTATTGTCCAGGGTGACTTCTACCAAAGTGACAATCCGCCTGTGCAATGGAATTTTGAATACGATAAAAAGAAAAGACCGGTCAGCAGCCAGATTGGTGAAAGATTTTATTATGACGAAAAAGGCAACCTGGTATCTTATACTCATCCCATTGTGCCATCTGAAAACTCAACCTTCATATCTGATGATATGGAAAACCCAATGCATCGGATACCTGATCTTAACGTGATCTTGCTTGACCATTTAGACATGGCATTTTACTGGTACAATCCCCACAATGTGATTTCAACTACATATAATGACGGGAGAACTGTCACTGTAGATAACCGGTATGATTATTTTGGCAATCTTATTGCCAGTTATTGGTCAAATATTAATACTGAGCAATGGAACTTTACCTATTGAGGCGATCGTAGCTTCAGCATATCCTAATTATCCCGAATTTGATTACACATACACACTGGATTACTATATCAATCCACTTCACCTGTTCCCGAATTTCTTTGTTGTACTGATCGAAGATTATAACATCGTAGAATTCTGGTACAATCCATACAATACAACATCAGATATCAGGGCCGATGGCATGTCCTCATCCTTTTACCATAACGAGTATAATGAGAATGGGCAACTGGTAAAAAAATCATGGGCAGAATACGGCTATCCCCAGTTTTTGGCCTTTATTTATGGGTAACACAAACCCTGTGAAATATC
>JAHEFC010000224.1 GCA_024640385.1 Sphingobacteriales bacterium | reverse complement strand
ATATTCCTTGCATTCATGATCCCGAACTGGTCGAAATACCCGCCCAGGAAACTGTTGACGATCTTTTTTTCTGCTTCAGTTCTGCTGATCCCCAGCTGCGTGAAGACATCCTCGAAATGATACCTGGGCATGAATGAATACAGCATTACTGCAGTGATGCTCACCATTGCAACAAGAAAGCGGCTCATTCGCCTGCTTAATGGTGTTTGATGATTTTGATTTTTCATTGTGCGTTATTTTATGAGGTTTATTATTTACCGTTTGTTTTAACGATGACGTAAAATTCATAAGGAAAAAAAAGAAAGGGAAGGGGAGTAGGTATGAACTGATTTTATTGTGTCATGAATTGAGGGGGACACAGAGACGCAGAGATGAACACAGAGACACGGAGGGAGACGCAGAGACGCAGAGTTGATCTCCGTGTCTCTGCGTTGCTCCCCCTCAGTGTCTCTGCGTCCCCCCTCCGCGTCTCTGTGTCCCCAACAGTTCAAGCGCAAAAAAAATCAATTGATACAGTGCCCCGTTTTCAAAGCTTTTTTTCAATCACATCTTTGACTCATCAAATTCATTTTAACACTAAAAAAAACTGATCATGAAAAAATTTTTAATCCTCGCCATTGGAATTGTTCTCTTCAGCGCATGTGAAAAAGACAAATCGGATAAGGCAGGAATTTACAACGGACCGGAAACAAGTTTTCATCATGGCAAGGCATGGACCTGGGTGCAGTTGAATGGGAAAGGTGAACCCCAGAGAGTTGGCGTCACACTTAATGAAGACCTGCTGAACAGCGTTCCCACTGGTGAAGGTGGTGGAGAACATCATCACGACGACAACGTAGTACTTCAGCTCCCAACCCAGGCAGCCATTACTCCTTTCAAACACATATGGCTGAACTGGAATCCAGCGGGTCATCCTCCTGCCAATATTTACACTAAACCGCATTTTGATATCCATTATTATATGACATCCGCCCAGGAAAGGGAGCAATACCTGGATCCTGTTAAGCTGAATGCATCACCGGCGGCCGAGTATCTCCCAGCCAATTATTTTGGTGGCGATCCGGTTCCTACTATGGGTAAGCATTTCGTAGATATCACTTCTCCTGAGCTTGATCCTGTCAATCCACAGCCATTTACACAAACTTTTATTTATGGCAGTTACGACAGTAAAGTGGTGTTCTATGAACCTATGATCACACTGGACTTTCTGCTCAACACACAGGTATTTGAACGGTCGATCCCCCAGCCTGCCAAATTCCAGCAGAGTGGTTTCTATCCAACCAGGATGCGGGTGATCAAAATTGCAAAACAAAGCCAGATCATACTGGAAGATTTTGTATACAGAACTGCATCGTAATACATATCAGGAGCAAAACCCCGTAAGGTTTTCTTCTTTCAAAAGAATCATTTAAATTTTAAAATATATTTTATGTCACGTTATAATATTTTCTACCAGATCCACAAAGGACTTCGCGCTCTTTTATACGACACAGCAACATTGATCCAGAGAACTGATTTTGCCAATGAAGAGGAAGCTACGGCTGCGATCGGCAGGATCAACGAGGTAATATTGCTGTTCGATAAGCATGCCCATTCAGAAGATAGTCACATCTTGACCGCCATAGAGGCCCATGATATATCTGTTGCTGAATTATTCATTGAAGAGCATGTATTGGATCACGAATTAGGCAACAAGCTGATCACGCTTACACGGATATATGGAAGCCTTGACCAGGAGGAAACCAGGGAGGAACTGGGAAGTGCGATCAGGCTGGCATTTACAGAGTTCCTTGTGTTCAATCTGCAGCATATGGCAAAAGAGGAGAAAGAACTGAACCAGAAATTATGGAAGTATTTTTCTGATGAGCAGCTACATGCGATCACCGGAACAATTATCAATGGCATTCCTTCCGACATGTTACAGCAGTATAACATTTGGATGATGCGTGGATTGAGTAACATGGAGATCATACAATGGCTCAGACAGATCAGGAGTGCTGCCCCGGATTTTGTGTTCAACGGAATGTTGGAATTGGCAGAAGAGCAGTTGGGTAAGGCTAGGTTCACTGCGATCGTGGGTGCATTGACTGAAGGTGCAATGTTGGCATAAAATGTAAAAATAATGACATGAAAACTCTATTCATACCTGTTTTACTGGTGGTTATGATGTCGGCCGCAGTGATCTCCTGTACCGGTAGGGGTGCAGAAACAGGAAATCAGGCATCGGCTGATAGTATTGAACTGGTAAAGCGGGGAGAATACCTGGTGACCGTAGGAGTTTGTGATGATTGTCATTCACCCAAAAAGATGGGACCCAAGGGACCCGAGATCGACCCGGAGCTTAGATTGTCTGGTTTCCCATCAAGCCGGCCAATTCCAAAGTTTGACAGCAATATGGCGAAAAGCGGAATGGTGCAGTTCAATGAAGACTTCACATCCTATGCGGGCCCCTGGGGTATTTCATTTTCCGCCAATCTGACCAGTTCTCCTACTGGAGCCGGGAGTTGGAATTTTGAAAATTTCAAATATGCCATCCGTCACGGCAAGTGGAAAGGCCTGGAAAATTCAAGAGACCTGATGCCACCGATGCCCTGGTTCAATTATAAACTGATGCCGGATGAAGACCTGAAGGCTGTGCATGCTTATTTGAGAACATTAAAGCCGGTTGATAATGTACCCCCGGCGCCGAGAGGGTTTGGGGGAGCAGGTTCCAGGTAGCAGGTTCCAGGTAGCAGGTTCCAGGTTGCAGGTTCCAGGTAGCAGGTTCCGGGTTGCAACCTGCAACCTGTAACCTGCTACCTGATCAATGGACTGTAGAAACCGGTGTATGAACTGAAGATAGGATTGTACCAACTGGTCCGGCTGCTCAGAACAGTTTACTACATTTGAATTCAAATGTGAACTGTTTGAAAAGGCTGATTTTCCTGGTTTTGATGGTTGGATCTATGCTATCCCTGAAGGGGCAGCAGCCGGGGTACCTGTTCAGTTACCTGGGCCTCAGGGATGGCCTGCACCAGGAAACCATAACCATTATTCAGCAGGATGCAAAAGGGTATATATGGCTGGGTGCGGGCAATGTACTGCAGCGATACGACGGGCACAGGTTCCGGAATTTCTTTACCGGCTCGAAAGAGAGCGGGATCCCGGCCGGTAATATCAGGGGACTGCAGATCGACCAGAAAAACAGGATGTGGATACTCACCGGAGATGCATCGGTGGGATATATGAACCCGGAAAATTTCAAATATCATCCTGTGAAACTGATCGCCCCGGACAGTTTCCCCAAAATTGCGACCGCCCTATACCTCGACAGGGACGATAACCTGGTGGTGATCTATGGCAATAAGGGGATCCTGACCTACAGCGATTGGAATAAGAACATTTCCAGGGGAAATAATCCCTTTAAGATCCCCAACGGATGGGAGCCCTTGTTCTTCTGGCAGGATGCGGATCACAATTACTGGGTGGGATCTCACAACGGATTACTCAAGTATGATCCCAAAAAAATGTTGTTTTCATATCGAGGAACTAATGAGGATGCAGATCCGGTGATCAAGGAATTCAAAGACGCCAGGACCGTGGTCTTTTTCCTGAAAGATAAAAAAGGCAGGGCCTGGATCACGTCTTTTCCCCAGACCAATATGTTTATTAAAAGTTTTGATCCTGCTTCGGGCAAAACCATTGAATGGCAGAAGAAAACCCTTGCAGCATTACGAAATGTGTATTACGACATGCATGGCATAGTTGAAACCAGTGACGGTAGTTTATGGATGGCGGGTTATAACCTGTTCGCCAAAGTAAATTATGACGACGAACAAGTCAATCCCATACCTTCTAATCTCCCGGGTGAGTTCAGCATCCGGTACGATGATATCTATGTGCTGCACGAAGACCGCGAAAAAAATATCTGGGCTGCCACTAACAAAGGCCTCTTCCGGTTCAATCCTTCAGCACAACTTTTCAGGAAAGTGAACAACAGGGTTCCCGGGAAAGATACCATCTATACCCCTGATGTGACCGATATACTTGAAACGAACAAAGGGGAGATCATAGTAGGTACCTGGGGCAATGATATGTTCAGTTACGACAGTAATTTCCGTCCCGTGCCATCAAACTATTACAGCCGGAAAAGCAGAACGGGGATGGAAATGGTCTGGTCCCTGATTCAAAGGAAGAACGGCGAAATATGGCAGGGTATGCAGGGAGGAGCGATCTACATCAATTCTGGCGCAGGTGTTAAAACTAAAGTACTAAGGTCTGAGGTCATCGGGCAGAGTACAGTGAGGCGACTTGCGGAAGATCTTAATGGAAATATCTGGATCGGTACGCAGAGCGGAAAACTGATCAAATGGGACACGGCCACTGGAAAATTTAATTTGGCCCTTGATTCAAAAGGCCTGGTTTCTGGCATTTGTGTTGACAGCAGAAATGATATCTGGGCTTCCACAGATGTGGATGGTGTATTTCATGTGGATGGGAAAGACGGATCGGTCAAACACCATTATACAGCCGATGGCCCTGTTGGCAAAAAACTGAGGATCAATGGGGCTTCTGATCTTATTCAGTATAACGATAGCCTCATGGTCATTGCCGCTGACGGCCTTAACATGCTCAACACCAGGACCGGAACATTCAGATATTATGCTGTAGAAGACGGATTACAGAGCAACTCGATCCAGCGATTGGTAAAAGATAACCAGGGATATGTTTGGATGACGACCGATATGGGCATCATTAGCTATCATCCCCTGAAACAAAAAGTAAGTATCTACAATTACATTGACGGTGTCCATACGTATTCATTCAACCAGGGCGCCGGGTCAAAACTGAAAGATGGCAGGATAGTATTTGGAACTAACCATGACCTTGTTGTTTTCGATCCGGGAAAAGTTACAGTTAGCAATTATACAGTTCCAAAGGTTGAAATCGCAGATTTTAAGATAGGCGGTAAAAGATTTTCTGTTGATTCAATTTTGAAACTAGGGAAGATCCGGCTGCCCTATGATCAGAATTCATTTACCGCCAGTTTGTCTACGCTGACGTTTCAGAACACCTATTCAGTGTCGTACAAAATGGAAGGTCGTGATAAGGAATGGAAACATGCCGGCGAAAATTATGTAGTGGAATATAATTATCTCCCTCCGGGCGAATATGTATTAATGCTGGCCTGCGATGGTGAGACCGGCGAACCGGGACCAATAACCAGGATTACAATTGATATCGCGCCGCCATTTTACCAGGCCTGGTGGTTCTATATCCTGGTTACATTGGGTGCAGGTATGATCATTTTCTGGCTGGACAGGGAGCGGATGAGCAGAAAAGAAGCCATAGTGAAAATGAGAAGCAGCATTGCAGGTAAGCTGCATGATGATGTGAGTATGGCGCTCAGCAACATCCATGTGCTCAGTGAAATGGCGAAATTCAAAGCTGATAAAGATGCTACCAAGGCTATCGAATTTATTGAGCAGATCCACACAAGAAGCGGGAATATGATGCAATCTATGGATGATATGCTCTGGAGTATTTCTCCTGAGAACGACAGCATGGATAAAATGATAGCCCGGATGCGCGAATGCATAGATAATATCAACAACCGGGAAGGCACTCATTTTGAGATCGAAGTGGATGAAGGGGTGAGCCGGATCAGGTTCGATATGCAACAGCGTATGCAGGTATTCCTATTATTCAGGCAGATCCTCAACGAATTGAAAAGTGCAGGAATAAATGTTTGTCATGTACAGATGACCATTGAAAAAAATGAACTGGTATATAACCTGGAAAGCAGGAATAATAATTTCAATAAAGAAAAAATGGATAATTCACTGAATGGCTATGAGCTGTCTAAAAGACTTAAGGGGATCAATGCTGCGCTGGATGTAAAAACGAAAGAGACGGGTACTACAGTAAAATGCCGGATCGATCTTCAAAACTGATCATTATAACTGGAAATATTGAAAGATGACATTCAAACTCCCCGAATATAATGGCAAAGATAACCTCGTAATGCTGCTGGTATTGCTGCCAGTATCATTTACTGTTAATACGCTGTACTTGGGAGCTGTTTATTTTTCCAGTTGGAAGATGTTTTTGCTTACTAGTATCATTGCTGCTGCGGGATTTGCAGTGGATTTTACCATTTGTGGGTTTATTGCGGTGGCGTTAAAACAAAGGCTGCCCGGGGAATACGATCTCACGAAGCGGCTGACGCTGATGATCATTGCATTCTTCCTGCTCAGCGGATTGTTTCTCTATGCATTGTTCGGAAGCTATGAATTGTTGAGTTTTATTTCCATTCCTTTTAACGAACAGAATTTCACATGGGCTTATTTTGCTGCCGGGATCATCAATATATTCCTCACTTTTGTCATGGAAGGAATAAGCCGGTACAAAGAGTGGAGGGAGAGCCTAAAGGAGACTGAGCGGCTTAATGCATCTTACAAACAAAGCCAGCTTAACGGCTTGAAAAGCCAGGTGAATCCGCATTTCCTTTTCAACAGCCTTAATACATTGTCCAGTCTCATACAGGAAGATGAGGATATGGCGGAAACTTTCCTGAAT
>JAHEFC010000544.1 GCA_024640385.1 Sphingobacteriales bacterium | reverse complement strand
CTCGTCACGGATCAGGCTGATCGTTTTTACAGAACCATCGGCTTTTTTCAAATAGAGCCTGACCTCAGTTCCTTTCTTACCACGGATCAGTTTTACCGCATCCTCCACTTCAAAACCGGTGAGATCCACCGGCTCCTCTGAGCCCTGCCCTACTTTCATCACAACATCACCTACGGTTACCTGCTGGGACTTCCATGCGGGGCTGCCGGTAACCAGTGTGTTGATCTTTATATTGCCGTCTTCGGCACGAAGAGAGGCACCGATACCAAAAAAACGGCCGCTCATCTGTTCATCAAAATATCTTTTCTCAACTGGCGGGAAGAAACTGGTGTGGGGGTCCATCGTTGTAGTGATGGTGTTCACCAGCATATTGAATCTTTCCTCTTCATTGAATTTATTCTTCAGCCGCTCAAAATTTCTCGTCATGATAGTGCTCACCTTATCGCGGGCATCTTTTTCCAGTTCAGCATCAGTTTTCACCACAAAACCCTGGGTGGTTTTATTTTGCTCCCTTGCATCGAGGAGGTCAGCATAACGTTCCAGCGATAAATATTTAAGCTTCTTCCTCCAGTTATCTTTTCGGGCCGCTTCATTCACTGGCCAGTCAAGTTTGTCCCCGTCAACAATGATAGATTCATCGGCTGTATAAGAAAAAGGACTTGCAAGAATTTCTTTATAATAATTAGATACCTCATTGAGGCGCTTCTGGTAGATGGCATTGGCGGCAGTGAAAAACTGAATGGGTGCGCCATGTAATTCATCATCAATGGCATTCTCGTATTTCTTCAGTTCTTTGATATCTGACTGGAGGAATATGTTCTTGTCCGGGTCGATACTTCCCAGGAATTTCTTGAATATGGCCTTTGAAAATTTATCATCGATCTTCTGGGGGCTGTAGTGATTGTCCTCCAGCATTTCGGCCACCTGTTGAAAAATCTTTTCATACTTCGTGGGCGGATTTTCCCGTCCGTTGGATGTAAAAGCGATCAGGATTCCCGCAATTGCAAAGGCCAGTAAAACAGGGAGGGATCTTTTATTGAACATATATCGGATTGTTTTGCCAAGCATAGATACTCAAAATTAACGGAAAATAAGAGGCATTGTTGCTAATGGGAACCTATTTAACGAAGCGTTTTATCGATCTGCCAAACCCGGTGATGAGCGGTAACTACAATTAAAAAACCCCGGGATATCCGGGGTTTCCAGGGAGGATGATGGGGTTCGAACCCACGGCCCTCAGAACCACAATCTGATGCTCTAACCAGCTGAGCTACACCCTCCGTGTTTGGGGAAGCAAAAGTAAATAATTGCGTCTTTCTTCCAAAATCTAATTGCAGTCCTTTAGCAGGTGGCAGGTTGAAGGTTGCATTAATTAAAGGTGCTGCAACCTGCAACCTGCCGCCTGCAACCTGCTCTTACGTATCTTTGCGACCCCTAAGTTAAAAATATGAACCCCGGACTGATACTCATCCCCATTATCTCTGCTTTTATTGGATATTTCACCAACTGGATCGCGATAAAAATGTTGTTCCATCCCCGTGAACCATTCAGATTCCTGGGTATGACCATTCAGGGGATCTTCCCTAAACGCCAACAGCAATTCGGCGAGAAACTGGGAAAACTGGTCAGTGATGAGTTTCTCTCCTTCAAGGATATCGAGCATAAGATCTCCAGTCCTGCCAACCTCGAAAAGATCCTTCCAATGGTGGAAGAACATATAGATTCTTTTCTTCATAACAAACTTCCAAAAGCATTCCCGATGCTTTCCATGTTTATAGGTGAAAAAACCATCCACACCCTTAAAACTGCTTTCCTGGAGGAACTTGAGTCCCTTTTCCCCCTGCTGATGCATCAATATGTTAATACTTTGCAAAAAGAACTCGACCTCCAGCATATCGTTGAAGAGAAGGTTAAACAATTTTCATCAGACAAACTTGAAAGTATTTTATACCAGATCATGTCAAAGGAATTCCGCTTTGTGGAAGTGCTGGGAGGCGTAGTGGGCTTGATTATTGGTGTGATCCAGGTACTTATAACTTCATTTTTCCTTTAATAAGTTCTGCCCTGGAAATGACTTTTTTATGACATTTCCAGCCTTATGCACAACCTTGTGCCCGTTCATCTTGTTTAATATCCTTTAGTAATTATTTAAACAGGCAGGCAAAGGTTTTTTTAACGCTTTGCATCTAATAATCAAATTCCAGACATGAGACTGATTTTAACTGCGATGCTGACCATGTTAACCGCCACGATCCTGGCACAGCCGCCGGCTGGAGCACGCCAGGGCGGTGGGCAGAATATGAACATGGGTCGCTTTTATGGGAAAGTGGTGGACGGTCAAACCAATAAGCCAATTGATGCTGCGTCAGTGCAACTGATCCAGAACAAATTCGATACTGTCACCAAGAAAAGGGTGGAGACCGTGATATCCGGACAGTTGACTACGGCAAACGGCAATTTCTCCCTGGAGAACCTCCCGGTGATGGGTCAATTCA
>JAHEFC010000543.1 GCA_024640385.1 Sphingobacteriales bacterium | reverse complement strand
TATTTCCCGGGCCATAACAGAATATGCGAAGCAGAAGGGACAGACTGACCTGATCAAGGGCTATGCCTGGGAGTTCAAACTGGTGGAAGACAAAACCATTAATGCCTGGTGTATGCCGGGAGGAAAAGTGGTGGTGTATACAGGTATTCTGCCTATAACCCAGGATGATAATGGCCTCGCCGTGGTGATGGGGCATGAAATTGCACACGCTATAGCCAAACATGGAAATGAACGCATGAGCCAGGGCCTGGTGCAACAGATGGGCGGTGTTGCGCTCTCTGTAGCCATTGCTAATAAACCCGGACCTACCCAGGACCTGTTCATGAATGCCTATGGCATAGGAACAACGGTAGGAGGCACCCTTCCTTTTGGACGTAAACAGGAGCTGGAGGCTGACAGGTGGGGATTGATCTTTGCTGCCCTGGCCGGCTATGACCCCAATGCAGCTGTTCCTTTCTGGGAAAGAATGGCCAAAGCTACTAACGGCGGTTCCAAGCCACCGGAATTCCTCAGTACTCACCCCTCAGACGAAACGCGCATCGCGAAAGTGCGGGAATATGCCAAAGAAGCCATGCAATACCGCAAATAGGGTATATTTATTTCTTAGATTCTTGGTTATCACATAACAATTTGTTAATTTTGCTCCCACTCTAATTAAATCGTTGAAGCATGACTCAAACTGTCTTTGAAAAACTTCAACTCAAAGAAGAGAAGAATCTCCTGGTACAGGGTTTACCTTCCTCCGTTGAGAAGCAATTCGCCAAGATCTCTTTCTCTAAAAGCGTAACACCGCTTTTAAAGTCCCGCAAAATCGATTTCGCCTTAGTGTTTGCCATTAACCAGAACCAGCTTACGGGCATTATGCAGGATGTACTTCCGGCTATGCACAACGAGGGTAAGCTCTGGATCGCGTATCCCAAGGCCACGTCCAAGATCGTGAGCGACCTTAACAGGCAGTGTACCTGGGCTTGTTTGAAATCAAAAGGTTTCGAATCAATCCAGGAAACTGAGCTCGACCATGTGTGGACTGCTGTAAGATTCGGGAAAAATGGCGCTCTTGTAGTTACCGGCGAACTGGAAGAAGCGGAAGCTTAGATTCTAGGCGCTCATTTCATTATCACCGTTCCCATCTTCCTGGCCAGCTCCATCTCCAATAATTTGAGGTGGTGATGTGTCTCTATCAGATTCTTTAGAACTGAAGGGTCATGATGCCTTTCCATGTCATTTTGGTTCTCAGTGATCAGCCTTTTGATCTTCCTGAGCTTGAGATAATTCAGGCAGGAGATCACCTCCGTCTGATAAATTTCATCCCTTGAAGGTATGGGCCTGTCAAAATGCTCGTTCCAGTTAGGGCTGATCTCGAACAAAGAATTATCCATTAAAGAAACGGCAAGTATATTAAGCTGCTGATCCTCATGATACAAAAAGCTTTTGGCGGTAGGCTCAATCCCTTCCTGATACCACCCACGGTACACTTCAATGATCTTCAGCAGTTGTTTGTTGTCGAACATTTCCTGCAGGCCATTTTCTTCCATTTCGTTGAAAATGAAATCAGCGACCGTCCTGGTATCGTCCCAGGGTTTGATGCCAAATTCCATCAAAGCCCTTACCAGCGCCCGCTCCTGTAATTCATCCTTAAAAAGAAGGTCAAATCCTTCTTCAGGCTCAACCATTATTTCAGGAACAGTGGCAGACTCTGCATACTGTTGTTTTCGTTCGTCTACCTGTATCCGCTCACGGATATGTTTGTTGACCAGGGCGGTAAGTCCTTCTTCATCGATCTTCAGCAATTCTGCACAACGGTGTATATAGTCCTGCTGTTTTGTAAAATCTTCGGCTTTATTAATGCGGGAAATGGAGTCGGCGATCTGGTTCACTACGGCTGATTTCCTCGAAGGGTCACTGCCTGCGTCTTTAAGTGCGATCTCGAGCTGGAAGAGGATAATGTCTTTCCTGCTTTGCTCTATGAATGTTTTGAATGCGGGTGAACCGATCTTCCTTACATAGCTGTCGGGGTCTTCATTATCAGGGATCAGTACCAGCCTTACATTAAGCCCTTCTTCCAGGGCCAGGTCGAGGCCTCTTGCAGCTGCTTTTATACCGGCACTGTCACCATCATACACTATGGTCAGGTTATGGGTGTATTTCCTGATCAGCCGGAGCTGGTCAACCGTAAGCGCCGTGCCGCCTGAAGCCACTACATTTTCCACACCGGCCTGGTGCAGCGAGATCACATCCGTGTAGCCCTCTACCAGCAAACATTCGTTTTGCCTGTCAATGGCCTGCCTGGCGAAATACATGCCATATAGCAGTTTGCTTTTCAGGTAGATCTCATTCTCCGGTGTGTTGATATATTTAGGTGCCCTGTCGTTCTTGCGGATCAATCGTGCGCCAAAACCAAGGATCTTCCCGCTCTGGTTATGAATGGGGAAGATGATCCGGCCCCGGTAATTATCTACCAGCCTGTTGTCGCGCATGACCGCCAGGCCACTTTTC
>JAHEFC010000223.1 GCA_024640385.1 Sphingobacteriales bacterium | reverse complement strand
GGAGAAATAAAGCGCCGTTTTGGAAGCAGAGGAAACGGCATCCGGACTTTCATCCGCCATCAGCTTTCCGGTCTTGATAAAATGAAGCACTGCGAAATAAGGATACCTTTCTATTACCTGGTCGATCTCTTCAACAGTGAGCTGTCGGGGATCCTGTTTTTCGAAAACAGACATGGCCATATGTCGCCAGACAGGGTTCATGCGGTGAAGATAGGAACTACCAGTTAGAAAAAATTCGATTAAAGATCTCGTCCGTCAGGTTATTTATGATCTCATTCGCAAGCTGCTGCTCGGCCTGAGTGAGGCTAAGCTGAGCTGAAAATGGAAAGTTCCTGGTGATATCAGCTTCAAAATTCTTGGTATTGTCCAGCCTGTTCACAAAGGTGATATGGACAGACACATTCAGATTGTTACTGGCACTCTGCTGATTGGAAATGCCTGATGTACTCACACTGTAGTCGGTGATCTTGCCGCTGATCTCATAGTTGGCTTCAGAGTTGGTCTGTGACAGCCTGGTCTGGTTCACGATCTTCTGGCGAAGTTTATCTGTAAGTTTAGGGCTTAGCTGAGGATTGATATATCGTGCTTCATTGGTGATATAATTCACCTTGACTGTTTTAACTTCGGGAGGTATGGATACATCCCGCATGGAATACCTGCAGCTTCCATATATATTCATAAAGGCGATCAGGATCAACAGAATTTTCTTCATCACTCTTCAATATTATACTCTTTCAGTTTCCTATACAAAGTTCTTTCACTGATGCCAAGATCTGAAGCAGCATCTTTTCTTTTCCCCTTGTGTTTTTTGAGCGCTTTTTCAATAAGCTCTTTTTCCTTGTCCATGATATTCAGCGACTCTTCCACTTCAATATGTTCATGGATGTCTTCTCCATTATAGATCACAGGCTGCTGTTGTTGCGGGAGGGCAGGAGATTCAATTTCCTTGACGGGAGTATAATCGTGCATTAAAGATTCGCGCGCATAAGCCGCTGCAGCAGGTGCCGCAGAGGGGTTATGCATCACTTCAAAAAACATTTTCTTCAATTCGGTGACATCTTTTTTCATATCGAAGAAAAGCTTGTACATGATATCCCGTTCAGATGCAAAATCTGCATGAGGTTGCCCGTTGTTATGGCTGGCAAGAACCGGAAGCATGGTATGCTGCCTGTTTTCCGGCAGAAATTTGCGGAGTTCCGGCGCACTGACCTGTTTATCCTTGGCCAGCACTGAAACCTGTTCTGCGATATTCTTCAATTCCCTGACGTTGCCTGGCCATGTATAATTCAATAAGGCCTGTTTGGCATCATCCTCCAGCTGAACCGGAGATGTTTTATATTTTTCGGCGAAGTCCACACAGAATTTTCTGAACAAAAGGATCACGTCTTCTTTCCTGTCCCTTAAAGAAGGCACCCTGATGGGGACTGTGTTGAGCCTGTAATAAAGGTCTTCGCGGAACTTCCCGTTTTGAGTGGCCTGCAACAGGTCCTTGTTGGTGGCGGCGATCACACGTACATCGGTTTTCTGAACCTTTGAAGAACCTACCCTGATATACTCTCCGGTTTCAAGCACCCTGAGCAGGCGGGCCTGTGTGCCTAATGGCATTTCACCTATCTCATCCAGGAATATGGTTCCACCATTCACTGTTTCAAAATATCCTTTTCTACTGTCCATCGCACCCGTGAATGATCCTTTTTCATGACCAAATAATTCGGAGTCTATGGTCCCCTCCGGGATCGCCCCGCAGTTAACAGCAATAAAAGGATTATGTTTTCGTGCAGAGAGGGCGTGGATGATCTGTGAAAAAACTTCTTTACCCACACCGCTCTCACCATAAATAAGTACGGTGAGGTCAGTATTCGCCACCTGCTCTGCTACCTGTAAGGCATAATTAAGAGCCGGTGAATTTCCAATAATTCCGAACCTGTTTTTTATCTGTTGCTGATCCATTTTTTTAAATTAATGTTCCCAATAAGGTGCCCTGGGTGCAATCGTTCACTTTCACCAATACATAATCTCCCGGTTTGAAATCTCCTTCTTTGGGAAATACAACTACTTTATTCTGACTGTTCCTGCCCATCCAGTGCTGGGCACTTTTTTTGGAATTGCCTTCGATCAAAACTTTACACGTAATGCCAATGTCCTTCTTATTGCTTTCCAGGGAAAGCCTGTTTTGCATGCTTACGATCTCTTCAAGCCTTCTTTTTTTGATTTCTGCCGGTATATCATCCGCATATCTTTTTGCTGCCAGGGTACCGGGACGTTCCGAATACATGAACATGTAAGAGAAATCGTAAGCACTTTGTTCCATCACATCGAGGGTATCCCGGTGGTCATCTTCTGTTTCAGTACAGAAACCGGCAATGATATCAGAACTGATCCCACAGTCGGGCATGATCTCCCTGATCCTTTTTACCTTGGCCAGGTACCACTCACGGGTATAGGTCCTGTTCATCAGTTGCAGCACCCTGGTGGATCCGCTTTGTACTGGTAGGTGAATATATCTGCAGATATTCTCATGTGCTGCCATGGTATGCAGTACATCGTCAGTTATGTCTTTCGGATGTGATGTGCTGAATCTTACCCTCAGCTGCGGGCTTATTGATGCTACCATTTCCAGCAGCCTTGCAAAGGTGACGTCTTCTTCGGTTTCAGGATTTCTCCAGTAATAGCTGTCAACGTTTTGCCCCAGTAGGGTCACTTCTTTATACCCATTGGCCACCAGGTCAGCGCATTCTGCTATTATGGAAAAGGCGTCACGACTTCTTTCCCTTCCCCGGGTAAAAGGGACCACGCAAAAAGAGCACATATTGTTGCATCCTCTCATGATGCTCACAAAAGCGGTTATGCCATTGCTGTTAAGCCGGACCGGTGCTATATCCGCATAGGTCTCTTCGCGGCTTAATAAAACATTCACGGCTTTCTGGCCCTCATCGGCCTGGCCGATCAGATCCGGCAGGCTGCGATAAGCGTCAGGACCAACCACGATATCAACCAGCCTTTCTTCTTCAAGTAATTTTGTTTTCAGTCTTTCGGCCATGCATCCCAGCATACCAATAAGCAATGAAGGATTTGATCTTTTCAGGTGCTTGAATTCTGACAGCCTTTTTCTAACCGTCTGTTCTGCTTTCTCCCTTATAGAACAGGTGTTGAGGAAGATCAGATCAGCCTCTTCCATATTCCTGGTGGCGCCAAAACCCTGGTTTTCCAATATGGATGCGATGATCTCACTGTCAGAGAAATTCATCTGGCATCCATAACTCTCGATATAAAATTTCTTATCGAACTGGCGGATCTGTTCGGTTAATGGAGCATATGCTTCTCCCTGCCTTGATTCGTCTTGCACTTTATTTGAGATATCCAGCATTGTTCCCAGTTTATAGGGCATCAAAATTACGGTTTTTTTATGACAATGTGTCATGTGAAACAGGCTGCAGGGGCAGGGGGCAGGTTGCAGGTTACAGGTTGCAGGTTGCAGGTTGCAGGGGGCAGGGGGCAGGTTGCAAACTTTACGGTGGGTTGCCGTCTAATATTGTGATGTGGAACTTCAATTGGAAAATCCCTATCCTTAACTTCGCGGGATTGAAGAATGTAGGGCTCATATTAGCGCTGTATTTGTTGCCCCTGGTGCCCAGGTCGCAAACAAAAGATGGCGGGCTGGAAGGCACAGTGATCGATTCTGTTAGCAGGCTGGCAGTCCGGGGCGCCACTGTGGAACTGAGCAGTTTTGATGGATTGAAAAAAAACAGCCTTTCGGATAAAGCCGGTTTTTTCAATTTTGACTCCCTTCCCAATGCATTTTACAGGTTGAGGATCAGTTATATGGGCTTCGGGACAATACTGATCGACAGCATTCAGATCCATGCTGAGAAAAAAGACATAATCCTGGGTGAGATCTTTCTTAAACCATCGGCTTCCAATATGGATGCGATTGTGATCTATATTGAGAAGCCCCTGATCCAGACAAAAGAAGGCAATATCATTTTAAATGTAGGCGAATCGCCATTGGCGGCAGGTTCCAATGCAGCAGACCTATTGAAGAATATGCCCCTGGTCAATACGGATCCTGACGGTAAAGTATCGGTAAGAGGCAGGGAACCCAGAATTCTTGTTGATGAAAAACCCGTTGAATTGAATGGCCAGCAGTTGAATGATTTCCTGGAATCCTTTCCGGGAGGAATGATTGAAAAAATAGAAGTAATGACCAATCCTCCGCCCCAATTTGCCAACGAACCGGGAGGGGTGATCAATATCGTAACCCGTAAAGGTAAAACAGGAACCACTGGCCGGATCACTGTTTTTGGTGGTACCCGGGGTGAACTGGGTGCCAATGCCAGCATGAATTTCAGAAAGAAAGGATTATCCATGAGCCTGGTTGCCGGTAACAATTACAACGAATTCCGGGGCAACGGCAGCGGGAGCAGGGAAAACTATTATGCTGACTCCTCCAATGAACTTCGCACTGAAAATGAATACTTGAATAAATCCAGGAGGCCCTATATCCGGTTTAATGTGGACTATGACCTGAATGCAAAAAACAATCTGAATGTTCAGGCACTATACAACGGCAATAAGTTTGAAAACGGCGGTATCACCACCTATCGGAATTACAACAATGGAGGTGAATTATACAGGATCTCTGAAAGGAATATCATTTCTGACGGAAATAGTGTGAACCCGTCGATGAACATGACCTACACCCACAAGGGCAGGGTACAGGGGGAGCAACTCAGGGTGATCTTCAATATCAATACGGCAGATCAGAATAATAATAAGTATTTCAGGCAGGAGTATTATGATGACAAATATCAGTCAACAGGGCCGGATTCAGTTCAGTCCCAGTTAGGCGATACGCGTAATCTCAGCTATAATATCAGGCTGAACTACGATAAACCATTCAATGATGGAAATACTACGGTGTCTACTGGCGCTTCATGGAACGACTACCGGAGCAGGGTGATCCTGAATTCATATTACCAGCTTCCAACCGGCGACAATATGTTCAGCGAACTGTTCAGCAGTGATCTCCTGTTCAATCAAAGCTATTATAACCTCCGGGCTTCAGTAAAACAAAAGATAGCTAAGTCTTTCTACCTCACTGCCGGTTCTGTTTACAGTAAAACAGAGGTGTTCTTTGATGTTTATTCCCAGAAAACAGAGTCGAAAAATATATACCAGAATTTTCTCCCCTTCGTCAGTATCAATAAGTCTTACGAAAATGGAGTGAACCTGAACGCCTCCTATCGTAAATCGATCAGGAGACCCGGAATTGGAGAGATGAATCCGGCGGTCGATTATACAGATCCCTATAACATCAGGTTTGGCAACCCCGCATTGCTGCCGTCCATTTCCCATAATTTTGATATAGTTGGCGGCCGCACAGTAAAGAAATACTATTTCAACCTGGGCATTGGGTACAATATTGTGGATGACATTTTCGCGAGGGTCAGAACCTTGATCGAAGGAGGAAAAACCACCATTACCTGGGAGAATATCAGTGCCAGAAAAGAATATGAGGTCAGCAGCTGGGCCGGCTATAATTTTTCAAAATCCTTCCGGGTCAATATCAATGCCGGTTATACCTATTCCACTTACAGCGAATATGATATCCAGGTCAACAAATACCAGAACGGTGGATCGTGGACTTCAAAATTGAATATTACTTATAATCCGGGGGAATTCTGGAACATTACGGGCAATACAAATTTCAACCGGTATGCCAATCCGCAGGGATCTGTCAGGAGCACGGTGGCCATGAATATTGGTATACAGCGTAAATTCCTGGACAAGAAACTGCTGGCTACCATAAACATGATCGACCCAATTATTCAACAGTCTTACGATAACGTAACGGTTGGTTCCAATTTCAAGGTGGTAAGTACCGGTTTGACAGAAACCAGGAATTTCAGGTTAACACTGACCTATCTCTTCACCGTAAAGAATAAACACAAAGAAGGTTGATCAAACGAGCGCGGGGAGCTTCGTGGCCAGCCAGCTTTCCCTGACAGATATGATCCATTTATCCATCAGTTCCTGTTTGTTCAGCACTGTGTTGTTAAAATATAAAGTTTCAGATGAGATAAAACCATTCTGAACAGCGTAATTCAATTGGTTAAGGGGAAGCAATTGAATTTTTTCTTTAATTACAAATGCCAGCATTTGCCTATCGAAAAGACTGACGTTGAAAGCCTTTTCAATTTCCTTGATGAGGCGAACAGAACTGTCTGTGCTGCAGCCGCTCACACCTGTTGCGGATTCATCTGCCATAAGAACGATGAATTGCCCGAAGAACAGTGTTCCAAAACCTTTCACGGGGTCGCCATGTGAATTCCATTTGGCAACAAAATCGTTGAGCAGGTCTTCTATGATCAGTGCTTCGCTCAAAGAGAACAGCCTGTTGGACTGGTAGATCCAAACTCTTGATTCGGGAGAGAATTCTTCGGGCAGCAACTCGCGATAATTCAGATTCATGGGACAAAGATAAAAAATTATGCAGGGTTATCCGTCATTGAGGCGGCAATGAGCTCGGCAATATCGAGCACTTTCACCGTTTCTTCTTTCTCCCTGACCTTTACCCCGTCTGTAAGC
>JAHEFC010000222.1 GCA_024640385.1 Sphingobacteriales bacterium | reverse complement strand
TATTTGTCCCCGAATTAAAAATGCCGGTCGCAAATGCCCTTTCTTTTTTTGGGAACCACTCCGTTACGGTTTTAACCGCGGCAGGGAAGTTGGCCGATTCTGTTAACCCCAGGGCAGCCCTTACCGCAATGAATCCACCAGTCCCCCTGACAAAGGCATGGGCCATGGCAGCAATACTCCATAAAAATAACGCCGCCGCATAACCGATCTTGCTTCCCCATTTATCTACTAACCTTCCCGATGCAAAAAGTCCTATGGCATAGGACAACTGGAAGGCGATCACAATATTCCCGTAGTCAAGCTCAGTCCAGTTATATTCCAGGGTAAGCGTTTTTTTCAGCAAGCTGATCACGGCCCTGTCCAGGTAGTTGATGGTGGTGGCGAAGAAAACCATTGCACAGATCGTCCACCTGTATTTGCCAATTGATTGTTGCATGAAGCAGTTTATTTTGGATCCACCGGTCAGAAACCGAAGTATCTTTTTGTATTATGATAACAAATGTCCTGAATGATCTGGCCTATCCATTTTTCATCATGTGGAAGTTCCCCGGTTTCCATTTCCCGGCCAAGCAGATTACAAAGTAATCGCCTGAAATATTCATGCCGTGGAAAAGAAAGAAAACTCCTTGAATCTGTAAGCATGCCTATGAACCTGCTTAACAAACCCATATTACTGATGGCATCAAAATGCTGCATGATCCCCGTTTTCTGGTCGTTGAACCACCAGGGTGCACCACACTGGATCTTGCCCGGAAAACTCCCGTCGTTGAAGTTCCCGGCCATGGTGCTTAGCATTTCATTATCGTATGGATTTATACTGTACATCACAGTTTTTGCAAGTGAATTGTTGCTGTCCAGCCTGTCCAGGAATTTTCCAATTTCCCAGATGTTCACGGAACTTCCCATGGAGTCCCAGCCGGTATCCGGCCCCAGGTTCTTCATCATCCTGGAATTATTGTTCCTGAGTGGCCCAAGGTGATATTGCTGTACCCATTTCTTTTCATGATTCCAGACGGCGACGGTGTATAATACGGCAGATCTGAATTTTCTTTTTTCAATATCAAATGTCTTCTCTCCTTTTCTGAGTTTGATATAGATCTCCCTGATCTCACTGTCAGTATAATCTTCAGCATACATTTCATTCAGCCCATGATCCGTTGCCCTGCACCCCATATCGGCGAAATAGTCGTGCCTGCTTTTTAGAAGCTCTAAATAGCTGTCGTAGCTTTCCGCTGATCTCCCTGTGATAGCTTCCAGTTTATATACATATTGATTGAAGCTTTCCACATTGTCAACAGCCATCGCTTTGTCCGGCCTGAATGAGGGGAAAACGCTGATCTCAAAATCAGAGCTGGCAATACGCTGATGATATACCAGGTCGTCTGTTGGATCGTCGGTTGTACATACCACCTGCACCTTCATCATACGCAGCAGGTTTCTTACGGAATACTCCCTGGTCCTGAGTTTCTCAGTGCATTCATCATAGATCTTCCGCGCTGATGACGGATTCAGTAATTCTGCCACACCAAAATACCTTTGCAGTTCAAGATGGGTCCAGTGAAAAAGCGGATTCCTGATCATGTAGGGCACCGCAGCAGCCCACTGTTCAAACTTTTCCCAGTCGCCGGCATCACCAGTGCAATAGCGCTCGTCAATGCCATTCCACCGCATGCCCCTCCATTTGTAGTGATCGCCATTGAGCCAGGCCTGGGTCAGGTTCTCAAAACAGGGATCATCGGCGATAAGCTGCGGCGAAAGATGGTTGTGATAATCTATGATCGGCATGTCTTTCGCATAGCCATGGTAGAGATTTTCAGCAGTTTTGTTTTCCAGCAGAAAGTTATCGTCGAGGAATTTCTTCATACTGCTTTCAATGTATGCAGAAAACAAGTATTTTATTTACGAAAACGTTTGACAAGCTTTGACCTCCCCCAGGCGGGCATCCCTGGAAATGAACTTATTTTGAGCTTTATTAGCCCTGTTACCTTGTATGTTAGTTAGTCAACTGATGAAAAGTCTTTTTAGAATTGCTGTACTGCCAGTATTGTTCTTCATGCCTGTTCTGGCTTTTACACAGCAACAGCAAAGAATATTGCTGGCAGAGTATGGTCTCAAACCAGGCAGCGGAGAAAACGCCAGCCCCATCATCAAAAATGTATTGGAGCAGTGCGTGGGTAAACGAAATATCACCATTGTTCTGCCGGGAGGAAGAATTGACCTTTGGCCCGAAGGTTCTTTAATAAAGGAGCTTTATGTGTCCAATGCCACGGAAGACGACAGTTTACCCAAGACCAGGAATATTGCATTCCTGCTGGAAGGATCCCGTGATGTTCAAATAGAAGGCAACCACACACAGGTGGTACTCCACGGAAAAATGGTTTCGTTTGCGATCATTAATTGCAGCAATGTCAGTATTCGTAATCTCTCGTTTGATATGGAAAGACCAACCATGTCTGAAATGACGATCAATTCATTTGCTCAGGATTCCATTCTGGCCACTATTCATCGGGATTCGAAATACCGGATCGATAACGGCAAGATCAGCTTTTACGGAGAAGGATGGAAAACAAAACAGTACCATACCATTGTGTACGATCCAATGAACCAAACCATGAAGTATGGTAGTTTCAGGCCTTTTGAACAAGGCAAGGTAACTGAACGGGAACCGGGGTTGGTTCTGTTCAAAGGCAGTTTCACCGGGTTGTCGCTAAGTCCCGGCAACGTGTTGACCATTCGGGATCCATACCGTGATAACTGCGGCGCATTCATTGAACTCAGTAAAAACATCACTCTCGATCACCTGGATATGCATTATATGCACGGCCTTGGTATTGTAGCGCAATTTTCTGAAGATCTCAATTACAGGAATATCAGGGTGGCTCCCCGCGGTCAATCAGGACGAATCATCAGCTCATTTGCTGACTGTTTTCATTTCTCGGGATGCAAAGGAAAGATAGTTATAGACAGCTGCCAAACTTCCGGTTCTCACGACGATCCGATAAATGTACATGGTACGCATCTGAAAATAAATGAAATGACCGGAGGGGGGAAGATCAAAGTGAGGTTCATGCATCACCAGACCTATGGATTTAAAGCATTTTTCAAAGGCGACAGCATTGCTTTTATAGATCCGCAAACGCTCAAACCCCTGGCATACGCCCGTTTAGTGAATGCCAGTTTATTAAACCACCGTGAGATGGAGCTGGAACTGGACCAGGCGAAACTAAAAAATATTCCACTGGGCACCTGCATTGAAAACATCAGCTGGACACCCGAGGTCACCATCAGGAACTCACGTTTTGAACGCACCAATACCCGGGGGATCCTGGTGACCACCAGGAAAAAAGTGGTGATCGAAAACAATGTGTTCTACAAGACCGGGATGCATGCCATCCTGATCGCCAATGATGCCTCCAGCTGGTATGAATCCGGCGCGGTCACTGATGTGACCATCAGGAATAATATCTTCGAAGGATGCGGTTATAATTCAGCCCCGAACGGATATGTAATATCCATTACCCCGGAAAATCATAAAATTCTCGATTACTTTTATGTACACCGGAACATACATATCGAGAATAATGTTTTTAAGGTTTCAGATCCGGTAATTGTATCGGCCAGATCCGTGCAGGGCCTTTTTTTCAGGAATAACATCATAGAAGAAACAGGGCCTGCAACAAACAAGCCAGCTGCATCTTTTACATTGAATGCCTGCGATAATGTTTCTATATACAATAATACATTCAGAACAAGCTGGACTCCAGCTGTTATGACCGAAAACATGGAAAAAAGAAAACTGAATACCGATATTAAATAACAGGTTTCAGACTACTGCCGGATATCCTGCTTCCATTTACAGCAAAGAATATCGTTATCCGTATGCATTCGCCCGGATTGTAGCCTCTTTTTATTGTTTCGCAACTGCAATCAGTCTTGCCTCACACTCAACAAAAAAGCCTTTGGCATTTGCCAAAGGCTTTCATTGATTGGTCGGGAAGACAAGATTCGAACTTGCGACCCCTTGCACCCCATACAAGTGCGCTACCGGGCTGCGCCACTTCCCGAACAAAAAGGGCTGCAAAAATAAGACATAATTTCGGACTGTAAAAACCAAATCCTTCCGGCTTTTTCAGCTTTTTCTGTACTCCGTTCGAATTTTCAGGTCTCACCCCTGAAATTAGGCCCACCCTGAATTCCTTTCCTGAAAATTCATTCCTGAACAGTATCTTCGCGCAATTCCTATTGCATGAATATCCTTTTACGCAAGGTTCGTATTCAAGACCCCTCCTCCCCCTATCATGGTTCTGTTAAAGATATTCTCGTCACTGACGGCTATATTAAAGCTGTTGAAGATCATATTGACCATCAGGACGCCCGCGTAGTGGAAGCTGCAAACCTCAATGTATCCCAGGGCTGGGTAGACATTTTCGCCGATTTCTCAGATCCCGGTTATGAACATAAAGAAAGCCTGGAAACAGGAGCAATGGCAGCAGCAGCAGGAGGATTTACCCATGTTTTCCTTGTTCCCAATACGTCGCCGGCCATTCATTCCAAAAGCCAGGTAGAATATATCATAGAAAAATCACGTCGTTTACCGGTTTCATTGCTGCCTATCGGTGCCATTACCAGGAACACGGAAGGAAAGGAATTGGCCGAGATGTATGATATGAAACTGTACGATGCTATTGCATTCAGTGATGGTTTCAACGCCGTGCAATCAGCCGGATTGCTGATCAAAGCCCTCCAATACGTCAAGGCGATAAACGGAGTGATCATACAAATCCCGGACGACAGGTCGATCAATCCCGGCGGACTGATGAACGAAGGAATAGTTTCTACAAGATTGGGACTGCCCGGCAAACCTGCCATGGCCGAAGAGATCATGGTGGCCAGGGATATTAAATTAGCCAGGTACACAGAATCCAGGTTGCACCTGACTGGAATAAGTTCTGCGAAATCTATCGAATACATCCGCCGGGCCAAAGACGGCGGGATCAAAGTCACCTGTTCCGTTACACCCTACCACTTGTATTTCACTGACGAAGACCTTATCAGCTACGATACCAACCTGAAAGTGAACCTGCCCCTGCGCACCCGCAAAGATACTGAAGCGCTGATGGAAGCAGTTAAAGACGGAACCATAGATTGCATTGCAACTCACCATCAGCCCCACGAATGGGACAGCAAAACCTGTGAGTTCGAATATGCCAAACCTGGCATGATAGGCCTTGAGTCCTGTTTTGGTGTATTGGGGCAATTAGGTCTGCCTGAAGAAAAGATCATTTCACTGATCTCCGGTGCCCCCAGAAAAATATTCGACCTGCCGGTATCCACCATCGCGGCAGGTAACACAGCGGACCTGACAATTTACAAAACAGGAGAAGAATATGTGTTTTCAGAATCCATGATCAGGTCTAAATCCAAAAACACGGCATTTACCGGACATACCTTGAAAGGCAAGGTTATAGGCATTGTCAATAAGGATAGTTTATATTTGAATGATTAATTAATGAATTCATTATGGAACAATTAGAACAGGAACAAAAGAAAACAAATATTCTTTTGCAATACGGGCTCATTTCTGCACTGGTTTCATTACTGGTTTTTGTATTGATGTATATCGGTGGTACAGAAGTAATCGGCAGTCCAATAGCCTTTGCAACCTGGCTTATTCCAATTATAATAGTTGTGCTGGCCCTGAGGAAGGCCAAAAAAGAAAATAACGGTTTCCTGGAGTTCAAGGCCGCCCTTAAGATAAGTTTTGGCGTACTGGTCTGCTCCACATTAGCCACTTCTGTATTCAGTTACCTGCTGTATCATTATATCGACCCTTCTTTTGGTGAAAGGATGGTACAGCTGACCATAGAAAAATCACAGCAGTTCATGGAAAAATTGGGCACTCCCCAGGATGCCATTGACAAAGCGATACAGGAAATGACATTTGAAAACCTCTACTCATTCAAAAAAGTATTCCAGGGATTCATGTTCGGCTGTATTTTCAATTTCATCATAGCGCTGATCATAGCAGCTATCATGAAGAAGAATAAGCCTGAGTTTGCGGCATAAATGATTAACGGATTGACGAATTGACGGATTGACGAATTATTGAATCCGCCAATCCGATCATCCGCCAATCCGATAATTTAAAAAATGGACTTAAGCATCATCATACCACTGAAAGACGAAGAGGAATCCCTGCCGGAATTATGTGCCTGGATCAAAAAAGTCTGTGACGGGAACCATTATTCCTATGAGATCATCCTGGTGGATGATGGAAGTACTGACAATTCCTGGGAAGTGATCAAACAACTGCGGATCCAGGATCACCATATCAAAGGGATCAAGTTCCAGCGTAACTATGGCAAAAGCGCTGCCCTCAATGAAGGTTTTGGCGCTGCACATGGCAACGTGGTGATCACCATGGACGCAGACCTGCAGGACAGTCCTGATGAGATCCCCGGACTCTATCATATGATCATGACAGAGGGTTACGACCTGGTCAGCGGATGGAAGAAAAAAAGATACGATAACGTTATCACTAAAAATATTCCCTCTAAATTCTTCAATGCAGTCACCAGGAAAATGTCGGGCATCAGACT